>JAXHTV010000044.1 GCA_034189865.1 Pseudomonadota bacterium
GAACGCTCGGCGTTCATGGGCTTCGGCCCTGGCTACCACGGCGAAGCGCCGCCCGGACAACGCCGGGCGGCCGTCACCTTGGCCATCGCCAAACAACCCGGACAAAACGCGGTGGATATTACCCGCGCGGTCGAGGCCCAGCTCGCGGCCCTCGAAAACATCGCCATCCCTGCCGGCGTGCATCTCAGCATCACCCGCAACTACGGTGAAACCGCGCAAGATAAAGCCAACAAGCTCATCAGCAAGCTCCTGTTTGCCACCGGCGCGGTCATTGCGCTGGTGCTGCTGACCCTGGGCTGGCGCGAAGCGATCATTGTCGGCAGCGCGGTGGTCATTACGCTGCTGATCACTTTATTCGCTTCCTGGGCCTGGGGCTTCACCATCAACCGCGTATCGCTGTTCGCGCTGATCTTCTCCATCGGGATTCTGGTGGACGACGCCATCGTGGTGGTGGAAAACATTCACCGCCGGATGGCCCTGGAGGATCGCCCGCTGTTGGACGTCATTCCCGAAGCCGTGGACGAGGTCGGCGGCCCCACCATTCTGGCGACCTTTACGGTCATCGCCGCCCTCATGCCCATGGCCTTCGTCAGCGGCTTGATGGGCCCTTATATGAGCCCCATTCCCATCAACGCCAGCATGGGCATGTTCATCTCGCTGGCGGTGGCGTTCGTGGTCACTCCCTGGTTAGCGCGACGGCTGCTCCGCCATTCCGGCGGTTCGCATACCGCCGAGTCGCAAGATCAAGCCACGCATACCTGGTCGTACCGCTTGTTCAGCCGGATGCTGCGGCCATTTCTTCGAGAAAACGCTGGCCGTGGACCGCGATGGGCACTGACCGCCGCGGTCATGGTGCTCATGGTCTCCGCGCTCAGCCTGCCGTACTTTCAGTTGGTGGTGCTCAAGATGCTGCCGCTGGATAACAAATCCGAACTACAGCTGGTCATCGACATGCCCGAGGGCACCCCCGTCGAGCAGACCCAACGGGTACTCTCAGCCTTAGGCGATCACCTGGAAACCGTCCCGGAAGTGACTCACTTCCAGATGTATGCCGGGACTTCCGCACCGATCAACTTCAACGGCCTAGTCCGGCAATACTACTTACGCCAGGAACCACATCAGGGGGATATTCAGGTCAACCTGATGGATAAACATCACCGCGATCGCTCCAGCCACCAGATCGCCTTGGCCATGCGTCCGCAACTGCAAGAAATTGGCCGACGCTACGACGCCAACGTGAAGGTGGTCGAGGTCCCGCCGGGACCACCGGTGCTGGCACCCATCGTGGCGGAAGTCTATGGCGCCGGCCACAGCCGGCAGCTGGAAACCGCTCGGGCCTTGCGCAATGCCTTCGAGCAGACACCCGACATTGTCGATGTCGATGACACCTTAGAGTCCCCCATGACCAAGCGGTTGTTCCGTGTCGATCGGCAAAAGGCAGCCTTGCTGGGTGTGCCGCACGCCGCCATCGTCGCAGCCATCACCACGGCGACGGGCGGCGAGGACATCACCTACCTGCACGACGAATACGTCAAGTACGCACTCCCGGTTCGCCTGGAGTTTGCCGAAGGGGACAAACGGGATTTGGAAACCCTACTGCAACTGCGCGTACGGAGCCGAAGCGGCGCCTTGATCCCCTTGAGCGATGTGGTTCAAGTGGTTGAGAGCCAGCGGGAACAAACCCTTTACCACAAGGACCTGCTGCCCGTTATCTATGTCACCGGCGACATGGCCGGTGAAGTCGATAGCCCGCTCTACGGCATGTTTCAGCTTGTGGGCGAGATAAACGATGCCGGCCTTGATGGTCGCCCGATGGAGCAGCTTTTCACCCGCCAACCCACCTTGGCGGTGAGCGACGCCATCAAGTGGGACGGCGAATGGCAAATCACCTATGAGACATTCCGGGATATGGGCATTGCCTATGCGGTGGGGGTAATCCTGATTTACCTGCTGGTGGTGGGCCAGTTCCGCTCGTATGCCGTACCGCTGGTCATCATGGCCCCCATTCCCCTGACCATGATCGGGATCTTCCCGGGGCATACGCTCTTCGGCGCCCAGTTCACCGCCACCTCCATGATCGGCATGATGGCCTTGGCCGGCATTATTGTCCGCAACTCCATCTTGCTCGTGGACTTCATTAACCAACAAAGCGCCAGCGGCGTGTCGTTCGAAGAAGCGGTGATTCGTTCCGGCGCCGTCCGCGCCAAGCCGATTGTGCTCACAGCCGTGGCCGCCACCACAGGCGCGTTCTTTATTCTGGACGATCCGATCTTCAGCGGTCTGGCCGTGTCGCTGATCAGCGGCATCGCCGTGTCCACGGCCCTCACACTCATCGTGATTCCGGTGATGTACTACGCCTTTTTCCGCCCCCGAGCGGCAGCCGGCAGCGAGTAAGCGACCCGCGACGGTCAGGCGGGCTGATGACCCGCCGGCCGGTGCGCTATGATGCCGGAACGCAATCGGCCGCCCAGGCCGGCTCAGGGACACGAAAAAAGGACACACCATGACGGACGCGTGCATCGGGACGCCGTTATCGCCGGTCGCTACCCGCGTGATGCTCCTAGGCGCCGGTGAACTCGGCAAAGAAGTGGTCATCGAGCTACAACGGCTGGGTGTGGAAGTGATCGCCGTCGATCGCTACGCCAATGCGCCGGCCATGCAAGTGGCGCATCGTTGGCACGTCATCAACATGCTGGACGCAAAAGCCCTGCGCGCGGTGGTGGAACAGGAGCAGCCTGAGCTCATCGTGCCGGAAATCGAAGCCATCGCAACCGACGCCCTGGTGGCCCTGGAACAAGAAGGCTACCGCGTCATTCCCACGGCGCGGGCGACCCGGCTGACCATGAACCGCGAAGGCATCCGCCGCCTGGCAGCGGAGGAATTGAACCTAAGAACCTCCCCCTATCGCTTTGCGGACACGCGGGAGGCCTTCGACGACGCGATCCAAGCGGTCGGGATGCCGTGCGTGGTCAAGCCGATCATGTCCTCTTCCGGTAAAGGACAAAGCCTGATCCGCACGGCGGCGGATATCGAACCGGCGTGGAACTACGCCCAGGCGGGTGGCCGGGCCGGTCAAGGCCGGGTGATCGTGGAGGGATTTGTGGATTTCGACTACGAAATCACCCTGCTCACGGTCCGTTATCGCGATTCGGACGGTGAGATCCAAACCCGCTACTGCGACCCCATCGGCCATCGGCAGATGGGGGGCGATTATGTGGAATCCTGGCAACCGCAACCGATGAAACCGGCAGCGCTGGAGGAATCGCGGCGCCATGCCAAAGCCATTACGGATGCCCTCGGTGGGCTCGGCGTATTCGGCGTGGAGCTGTTCATCAAAGGGGAGCATGTGTGGTTCAGCGAAGTCTCACCGCGCCCACACGATACCGGACTGGTGACGTTAATCTCGCAAGATCTCTCGGAGTTTGCCCTACACGCCCGGGCCATACTCGGTCTGCCAGTACCCGCGATTCGTCAGTTCGGGCCTTGTGCTTCGGCGGTGATCAAAGTCACCGCCCACAGCGACCGGCTCCGTTACGGTAATCTGCACGCGGCGCTGGCCCAGGTCGATACCCAACTGCGCTTGTTCGGCAAGCCGGAAGTTCAGGGCACCCGGCGCATGGGCGTCGCCCTGGCGCGCGCGGAAACCCTGGACGCCGCACGGCACAAAGCCCAAGCTGCGGCCGGTCAGGTGACGATCGACAGCTCCGCTTGAACCGGCTCAAGCGGAGCACACCCTCGGCGGCCGCTATCGCGGGAATTTACCAGAACGTGCGATACCACAGATGACAGGATCGACAGGACGCCGCGGCCTCTTTGAACGCAGCCTGGGTGGCGGCCAGATCGTCAACTCCGGCCGCCTGCTCCATGTCCACCAGGGCTGTCTCCAAGCGCTCGAGCCGCTGGCTAAAGTCTTCCCACTCGCGCCAGATCATCCGCCGGGCGCGGGTCTCGCCCTCACTGGAACCCGGCGGGAATGCGGCCGGCAGGGATTGCACCGTCTCAACCAGACCGGCAGCCCGTTGCTGCACCTGCGGTAGCGCCCCGGCGCCACCGGATTTGAGCAGATCCGCCACTTCTTCCAGATCGTCGCTGATTTTCTCGTACGCTTGGTGGCGAAACTCGATCGCCGCTTGCGGCGTGGCGAACGTTTGGGCCGAGACCACCCAGACAGGAACCATCAAGGCCGCCCCCAGCATCAAAAATCCAGCGCGTAAGGCCTTGTTCCATCGGCGACCGTTCATTTAATCCTCCTCAACACCGAATCGGGTTTACTTGAGGCTTGGAGCCTTTCCCTCGCGCGTGCGGTAAACCCATGCGGTGAAGGTAGTCCACACCAGCGCCATACACCAGCGTATGCCGGCCGAAGACTTCAGTGCACAGCAACACCTCGGCCGGTTTAGACGTCCAACAACGGAAATCGATCGGCGATGTCGCTGCCGGTGAATTGGGCCACCCAGCCTTCCGGATTGTTGAACAAGCGAATGGCGGTAAAACGCGGCGCCGGACCCATGTCAAACCAATGCGGCGTATTGGCGGGCACGCTGATGAGATCGTTCCGGCAACACAACACCGAATACACCCGCTGGCCGATGTGCAGATTGAACAGACCTTGCCCGGCAACGAAAAACCGCACTTCATCCTCACCGTGGGTATGCTCGCTGAGGAATTTTTCCCGCAGCGCGACCCGTTGCGGGTGGTCCGGCACCATATGGACCACATCGTAACTTTGATATCCGGCCTCATTGATCAGCCGATCGATTTCCGGCTGATAGGCGCTGAGAATCGCCTCATCGGAGGCGCCCTCGATGTCGGCCGTGGCGGACCAGCGTTCGAAACGAACGCCCACGGCCGCCAGTTCGCTGCCGATGGTCTGGCCGTCTTCGGTAACCATCAAGGTCTTATCCGAGTTGTCTTCCGGGTAAATTCGAAGTGTCGTCACGAAAAAGCCTCCCCTTCCGCCATGATCTGCGTGAAGTCCTTCGCCGTGGGGTGGTGGTCGCTGGGCACAGTGCCCTCGCGAACCAGCTGACAGGTTTGCCATCCGGCCTCACGCGCGGCATCCAACTCCGCTTCGGAATCGGACAAAAACAAGATCTCTGCCGGCGCCACATTGATCGCCTGGCCAATGCGCCGATAGCTTTCGGCTTCTTTCTTGGCACCCACGCGGGTATCGAAATAGCCTTGAAACCAACCGGTGAGATCGCCGGCGCTGCTGTGGCCGAACAACAACCGCTGGGCCGCCTCGGAACCCGACGAATAGATATACAGCGGGATACCCCGTTCCTTCCACTGACGCAACACTGACACGGCATCGGGGTAGACATGCCCTTGATAATCGCCCCGCTCATAGCCCTCGCGCCAGATCAAACCTTGCAGCGCTTTCAGCGGGGTGATTTTTCGGTCCTGCTCGATCCATTCAAGGAGCTGACGGATTACCGCATCGGTATCGGCTTTGGGGTCGCCCATCTCAGCTCGGGTTTGAGCCAGGGCCTCGGCCACGGCGGGCTCGGCTTGGCGATCCCGCACAAAATCTGCCAGCCGCTTGGCCGAATAGGGGAACAGCACCTGATGAACAAAGGCAATGTCGGTGGTCGTGCCTTCAATGTCGGTGACAATGGCCTGAATTTTCTTCATTAGCGCGCTAATTGACGATGTTGCAGATCACAAGCCAGGAGAAATTCCCAGCCCTCCACATGACGACGGGCCTCGGCCACGTCACGGCCCCACGCATAAAGCCCGTGGCCGCGAACCAGGAAACCACAACGACCTTGCAGCTCGGCCCATCGGCGCTCGAGCTGCCGCGCGAGATGCGGCATATCCTGGGTGTTATCGAATACCGGCAAATTCAACGACTGCTCGTGACTGCGCATACCGCGAATGGACTTTTGCATCTCATAGCCGGTGAATACGATCACATCTTCGCCCACCAGGCGGGAGAGCACCGTCGCCGCCACGGAATGGGTATGAATCACCGCGCCCACTTCAGGGTCGGCACGATACAAAGCCAGATGCACTTCGGTTTCGGCGGACGGCTTCTGGGTATTGTCCAAGGGCACACCCGACAAACCGATCGCCATGAAGTCGTCCTCGGTTAGCCGTCCCTTGTCGCGCCCGGAGACGGTCACCAAACAATCACCCGGCCCGGTGCGTAAGGACAAATTTCCACCGGTGGCGGGGAACAGTCCCCGCCGCCCCAGATCGTGAGCGGCGGAAATGAGTTCCGGCAGTGATAAGAGAGATGGGCTTATGGACATCGTTGAGCGATCATACAGGGACGGCCGAAGAGGCAAAAGATGTCCTTCAGATCAGCGGTTGGCACCCAGTACATGGTAGATCAACGGTAGGCGATCATTGCCCCAGAACAACTGCTCGCCAACAAAGAACGTCGGTGCGCCGAAAGCACCTCGCTCAACGGCCTCTTCGGTATTCCGACGTAGGCGATCTTTGGCTTCCTGTTCACCCGCCCGGGCGACTAGGGCCTCGCCGTCCAGTCCCGCAGCACTGGCGATTTCTGCCACCAACCCCGGCTGACTGATATCTTCCCCGCGCTCCCAGTGCGCCGCGAACAAACCCAGTGCGTAGGCTTCCAGTTTGTCGGCGTCCTCGATCAAGGTCGCGCCGCGCATCGCCAACAAGGTATTGGCGGGAAAACTGGACGGAAAAGCGAACGGCACATCGTAATACGCCGCCCAGGTTTGCAAGTCACGCGGCATGTACTTGGCCTTCGCGGGCAAATTGGCCGGCGGCTGATTCCTCGTCGCCTTGAACACCCCCCCAAGCAAGAACGGTCGCCAACGGACTTCCGCACCTGTTTGCGCCTTCAGCTTGGCCATTTGCGTTGCGGCGAGGTAAGTGTAAGGGCTCACCACATCCCAAAAAAACTCGACTACTTTCTCTGTCATCCAATGCCTCCTTGCAGGCGCAGTCCCCGAATCCGTCGCCGTCATCAACCGACACTGCATTGAAGGCTAGGTCAGAGACATCACCGAGACAAGCGAAACCGGCCGGTCCTATGATCCGCGTATTCAAATGCCAGCGCATTCTGGCGGCCGTGACGAAAATCGCGCACAATCGATTGCACCAGCGATCGACCGCTCAACGTCAACTATCAAAGGGGAACCGTCATGTCGCACCACCCAAGCCGGATCGTTCGATCGGGGCTCCTCACTGTGCTTCTTTTGATGGCCGCCAACGCCCATGCCGAAACCATCAAGGTCAAGCCCGGCAAGTGGCAAGTGGAAAGCACCAGCAGCAACCCGTTTACCGGAGACCGGAAGTACAGCAATACCCAATGCATCGAGAAGGAAGAATTCGATCCCGCCAAAGAGATGGCGAAATCCGCAGAATGCAAGTTGCTGTCCCATGACATCAAAGGCAACACCATGAACTGGACCATGTCTTGCAACACGGAAGGCGTGGTGATGACCGCCAAAGGCCACTTTCAATCGAAAGGCGACACGGCCAGCGGCGAAATGACCATGAACGCGGACATGGGCGGTCAGCCGTTTACCATGAAAATGACTTGGAACGGAAAGCGGATCGGCGACTGCAACTGATCATCGCCCGTGAACAAACGAACGGACCCGATTCGGGTCCGTTCGTGTTTCTGCTACCACCCGCTCCGGCCGGAGACAGCGATATGGCCTGCCGGGGAAGAGAGCGTTTGTTGGGTGTTTGAGGATCAGAAAACCTCAAGCTGCCTCAGTGATGGGCGTCGCCGGGTCCGTGGACGTGGCCGTGACTCAGTTCTTCATCCGTGGCGTCACGGACATCCATAATTTCCACGTCGAAAGTGAGGGCCTCACCAGCCAAGGGGTGGTTGGCATCGATCATCACTGCATCAGCGCTAACCTGCGTAACGGTCACAATCTGCGCGCCATCAGGCCCTTCAGCCCGAAATTGCATGCCCGGCTGAATTTCATCCACACCCTGAAATGCATCTCGCGGCACTTCTTGCACCAACTCGTCATGGCGCACACCGTAGGCGTCTTCCGGGTCGATCCGCACGTTCAGAGAATCCCCGGCGGCCTTGCCGAGCAGCTCCTGCTCCAAGCCTTTAATGATATTTCCCACGCCGTGGAGGTACGCAAGCGGTTCCCCGCTTCGGGATGAGTCGAGCACATCGCCCGCATCGTTGGTGAGCGTGTAATGAATGGATACGACCGTGCGATCAGCAACTACCATAATGCACCCCCCGGGGGTCTTGAGATTAAACCGCCATGGTATCGGACTAACGGCCCAATGTCAGGCCGCCCCAATCCCACGAAGCCAAGTACACTAGGAACAGTTATAGCGAACGCGCGAAGTCCGGCTTGATCCCGCGACAGTGGTAAACCCCGCCCGGTGGCAAATTGGCGAGCACCAATTCAAACTCCACCTGCCTGAACAAACGACGATACATACTTAGGTAAACCCAGGGCATGACGGTGATCTGATTGAAGATCGGGTCGTTGGGGAGGCTCGCAAACCATTCGAGCACCGGCAGTACGACCTCGCGCGGCAGGCTGGGTGTCGGCAAACCGCTGAGAACGACATCAACCCGGTCGATACCCCGCTGGGCCAGCAACGCCCGCAGATTGGTGACATCGGCCTCAATCACCTCGGCCTGCGGAGCGACTTGGCGGGCGACCGCAGCGAATTCCGGATCCTGTTCAATGGCGATCAAGTGGCTTTCAGGATGCATACGCGCTGCCGCGACGGCGGTCACCGGCCCCATGCCGGCACCCAGCTCCACGATCACCTGCGGAAGGCGGGGGTCAATCCCGTAACACTCAGCGAGCGCCAAAGCTCTACTGGATGGCGTAAGGGCAGCCACACGCCGGCCTTGTTGGATGAGCTTACGGGCGTGAAGCAAGATATGAGAGGTCGGGGGGGAAGATGATTTCACGAAGACGACTGCCCTGGTTGAATCGGCAGATCAGGTAGCCCCGCAGAAAGCGTCGGAGCGGCGAAGCACTGCCGGCAAGTTCATCAGCCGTTGTTGTAACCAAAATTTCATGACGAATTCCACCGCAGAAGTGGGAAACAATCCGGACGCCGAGCCGCTACATCAGCGCGCCCACGTCCCGCGCCCAATCGATGGCCGCCAAATAGGCCTGCGTGCATTCATCGATTGATAACGCGTCGAAACCGGCGGCTTCCCGGTTGCCATTTTCGTAGGCGATGACGCAGCCCAGGGCACGGCCCAACTCACCCTGGCGGGACAACAAGGCCATTTTGATGTTCGCGCTGAGCGGTAACGGCTCAACCAGGGTATGCAACGGCTGATCCAGCAAGGCATCAAGGGCGGAGAACATGCCGACCGTAAAATAGCTTTCAGGGGCTTGACGATGCGCGCGAATCGCCAACTCCTCGCACATGCGGGCCCGAATCAAACTGAGTTGAATCAACTCCGGCGTACGGTGATTCAACTGGCAAAGCGCGATCATCGACACCCAGGCTGCCAGCCGTTGCCGGCCCAGCATGACAATCGCCTGACTGACCGATTCGACCTCCCTCGGCAACCCGAAAAAAGCCGAGTTGACGACCCGCAGCAGTTTGTAGCTCAGATTCAAATCTTGATTGATCAGGCGCTCTAGGCTTTTGGTTTCGGTTTCCGGATGCTGCACCGCCGCCAGCAAACGCATGACTGTCCCCCAGTTGGCGGGCAAAGCTTGCCCCCGAACCACCCGCGGGCGCCCGAGAAAGAACCCCTGAACGTAGTCGAAGCCGATCTCTCGCATATGGTCGTATTCGGCGAGTGACTCGACTTTTTCCGCGAGCAAGTACTGGCCGCTCTTAGAGAGCATTTTCAGGTGTCGCTCCAGGCTGTTGGCGGGGTGGCGGCGAACATCCACCTTGATGATATCCACCAGAGAGCGCATGGCGCGATAATTCTTGCCGAAGGCCAGGTCCGACATGGCGACAACAAACCCCTTGTCGGACAAGTGCTGCAACACCTCCAACACTTTGGGGTGCTGCGGAAAGCGACACGGCAAATCCAGAATCATCTGCTCCGGTTCGATATCCAATTGAACCAGTCGGGGAAGAATAGCGGCCGTGACGTTAATCACCGCTTTGCGGCCGCTGACGAGCCGATCCAATCCCAGCTCAACGAAAGCGTTCACCAGAACTTGTGAGGTGGCACGTGTTGGATCCACGTCCCGAACGGAGTGATCGGCCGCGCGAAAAAGCAGCTCGTAAGCGTAGACACCCAGCTGGTTGTTGAAAACTGGTTGTCGCGCGACAAAGACGTTTTGCATCGCTTAGGACGCACTTATTCCCAAATAATTGAAGTTGAGGCCCATCAACCAAAAAGTCGTCCTCAAGCGCAAAAGCTTTAGATGCTCGAGTCGGAGCATCCCACAAGCGCCTCTCATTAGCGTCCCGCGATAACGGTTATAGGGCCCAATTGAGACGAATCCGGCTCGATGAGAAATACAGGGCGACTTAAGAACCGCTCAGCAGCGGCCGATAAAAACATTCCACATAACCATCAAACGGGTGGATGCGAGAACCTGCCCCCGCAGGGCCCGCGCGGGAGCATCGAAACCACGATTTGCATGCTCCGTCACCCGCGTGCTTGTTCATTAAACATGCTGTAGGTGAGTGCGAATGCGAGGGAGACACTTCAAAGCCATAGTGCGCGTGGCTATGGCCCTTTTGACCTTAACGCTGGCGATACCCCAGACCCACGCCGCCGAATGCGACGGGCAGGCAGGCTACTTCAGTGAAGACTTCCGGTCCACCCGGTCCTTTGCGGAAAACTGGAAGACCTATTTCACCCTTCGGGAAGTCTCCGGCGGAACACGGCTCATGCCCCAGTTAGTCGATTTTCGGCCCGCAGGTGAAGGCATGGTGCGGTTTAAGACCTGGGCAAGTTTCAGCTCCCAAATCGGCACTCAATGCGACAATTTCCACTTCGGCCGCTATCGCTTTGTGGCGAAGGTGACCGACACGACCACGCTGCCCCTCAAGCAGGGTGTAGTGTTCGGCTTGTTTCTGTTCCGGGACCGGCGCCCGCAAGACCCGAACAACGAGATCGACATCGAATTCACCACCCGGCTGAAACAAGAGCTCACCACTGACTCGGTCAACTTCTTCACCCACACCGCAACGGGGATGACCGCGCCCCGACGGGGCGCCGCGCCACTGGCGCAATCCGATTGCGAATTCGGCGAGCGGTGCACCTTTGAGTTCGACTGGACACAACGGAAGATCGACTTTTACGTCAACGGCAACAGCGTTCGAACCATCTACGGCGAAAACGTCGTGCCCCAGCAACCCGGGGAGGTTCGGATTATGCTGTGGTCAGGGAACAAAGACTTCGGCGGCAACCACCCTTGGCGACCCGTGTCTTACGACTTGTATGAGTTCACTTACGAACCCTACAACTTGAGACGCGGCCGACGCTAGATTGTGGGCCAAGCAACGCGTCAGTTCATGGCTGGCGGAATGGTCAGGGACCGATGAGGATCATTTGGCGCGTTCTACTGCTGGTCGGTTTGGCTTTTTTTGGCCTGGTGGCCGACACCTGGATTGGCGGGCGGCGCCATCGCCTTGGGTTATGGTGTGCTCGGCAGCGGGATGACGGCCGCCTTGGGAGTCATGCTCGGTCTTTCGTTGCGTGATAAAAGACTGCGCGATGTCGCCGTGGCCGTATTCGCGCCCGCACTCGGTCTGTTTATCGCTCTAGTGGTGTTGGCATACCGGGGCGGTCAACGCACCGCAAGACATGCGCCTTTCTCAGTTCTCGCCCGCGCTGAGCGGTACCGGTGGATTCAAACCCTCCGAGGCGGACTGACCGCCCGCGGATGCCTCGGAGCGCGGCGCGCTGAAGATCGCCGATATAGGGCCGGCCGATTTGAAGCCGGGCGAGCAAGCACGCATGAATGACCTCAAGTTCGAGGCCTGCCTGAGTTGGCCCAAAACGGCGGAGGAAATTCGTGCCGCGGCGAATGCCGCCAACCCGTTTTTTGTGGATGAGAAAAAAGAGATCATTTTCAGTTGCGGCCTGGATGCATCCGAGTACCGGCTGAGCGCCTGGGCAATTCCGCACTAGTTGTCCGGCGATTTGAACGGCGACGACGCCTTTGACAATGTGGTAACCATCTCCCGTATCGCGGACCAACGCAAAGGCGACGCCGTTTGCCGCGCCGGCACGTACCTTTCCCTCGTCGGCTACGGCCTGGCCGCACATCAGCCGCTAAAACCCGGTTACTACACGTTGGCCGATTCTCTGGATAAGGTGGAGTTTTGGGAGTTGCGCCAAAACGATCAGCGACGGGACGAGTTGGTGATCGGGCAAGTGGAAAAATCTGAAGTGGCCATTTTCTGGAAGCATTCCGGCGTTAAACATCGGCGCCTTTGGCGCTTTGTCGAGCCCTAGGCCAAGCTTTTGCCGCTTGCCGTCTTACTGGCCCGGCCCGGTCTTCGGTGGCCTCGTAGTGGTGGTATTTCGGGCTCGCTAGCCGGATGACCATCCGTCGCAAACGAGATGCACAATGGCCGCCGGGCCGGCGACCCAAAAGCCCTGAAAGCCTTCCGGCAAGGGTTCGATCTCATCACACCGCACCACCCCTGCCGCCTTGAGGTGAGCAGCCGCCGCGGCCACATCGTTGGTCACGATTTCAAACCAAGTTTCCGCTTGCCCGAGACCTGAAACGCGATCGATCCATAATCGGTTCTCCCCGAATTCAAAACCCACATCCGGCAGATTATTGGTGATCTCCGGCAGACCGATGACATCCCGATAGAACTGAACCGTGGCCTCATACAAATGCGACGGCACCTTCATGGCGATATTGCGGCCGGCGCGAAACGTGAGTTCCTTGGCCATAAGCACATTCCCCTTCTCGTTGTCCCTTTTGATCGACCCGTGCCCCCACTGCGCGACGGGTTGGTGGGGCGATGGATCTACGATTAAAGCGCAGTTCGCATGACCCTGCCGGCGCCTTTTGCTTAGCCAAACACGCTGTCTATTTCTGATTGAAGTTGCTTTTTGGCGTCCAATTGGAGCGGCAAGCCGTGAGCCGCCACGATCGCGTCGAAATCAAGGTTCACAAGGCGCTCAAAGTCCCCCTTCAGAGAGCCGCCTTTTGGGGTGACGCGTTTAATCCAGGGCGGTCCGATGTTGATGCCCGTCTTGAAGCCCAGCAGTTTGAAGACAACTTTCGACAACCCACTGAAGTAGCTCCAATCCGGATGATACTGAACGCTATCGGTTGTAATCAGGAGCTTATGGTCCTTAACAAGCAAAGCTGCTTCGGGGTACTTGGCGGTCTGGAAAATGAAAAATTTGGAGTTTGGGAAGGGGCTGACGGTGTCGGGGCCTATTTCGTTTGTCGGGCTGGGTTGCTTGTAGGTTTCCTGGCCGCTCTGCGCCCAAAACAAACACCGATACCGGTCGAGGAAAAAGGCATCATCCAGACCATGAAAATCTCCCAGCCGCATGATGTGTCTGACTGTGCCCAGTGCGTCCAAGGCGGCCAGGCCCTGTTCATCCATCCGTACCGGGTTAATCAGGATCAATTCTGAACCGTTTTGGAGAATGACCATATTGCGGTTCATGCGCACACCCGGACCGATTTTGATACTCCCATGCAGAAAGTACACACCAGGATAGAGCTTAGCGATGGGATCATGCGGATATGCGGGCGGGTACATGGCTTACCTTGTCTGGGCGACTCGGTGGATAACTCGAACGGGTCGCCATATGTGCGGTGTGGAGGGGTTAAAAATTATCGCGCGGCCGTCTCGACAACGCAAAAAACGACGCCGCGCTAGGCAACAGAGACTTTCCCGGCACCGGCGGCGTAGGCAAGCTCCAATAGAACCTTTTCCTCTATCTCCGACAAGCCACCCTCGTTCAACTCCATGGCACGAACGATGAGGTGAGGTTTGGGTTTGAACCAGCCTAGAACGCCAACTTTCAGCAATCCGCTCCGTAGACAATCCTCTGCCGGTTTAAAGTAACCGATGAGGATACGGCTGCCTCGATAAGGTACTTCGGGTGTTGACACATATATCCGACTTGGTCCGACGAGCTCCATGCGATCGGTGAACACCCTGACCTCGATCTTCATTTTCTTGAAATAGCTAACGACAACATGGAAAAAGGCCCTTCAATAACAATTATGGAACATCATGAAATGATCTTTCATGGCCACCCTAGGCGTTTACCGCACTCGAATAAATAATGACTGTAAAAAGCAGCCACCAGCAAACCGTGAAAACACTCATGAGAACTGAGTTTCTTACATAAGCCGGGACACTATTCGAGCGAAGAATATACCAGCAAAAGCATAGTTGCGGGGCCAGCGTCACAAAAACCAAAGGACCGAGTTTCCATACAGTGCCCCCACCTTGCGCCCCTAACTCATATCCGACCAAAACATAAGAAAATAGCGTAAACAGTAGAAACGCTATCGAGATAATAAAACTGGTGTATCTACGCTTCGTTGAAACAACATTGGAGTTCCACTCCGATACAAAATTTTGGATAGCTTGTTCAAACGTCTTGTTCATAGCCGCACATAACTATTGACTCGACGGAAACGGAGAATGACGAAGCGCGGTGCTGCGGTGAAATAGCGCCATGTGGCCGGTGTTCGTAGGCAACCGACCACCCCCCTCTAAGCGCGGCGTATCGGCGCAGTGAAGTAAGACGCCACCACGAAGATCAACAAACCCAATCCCAAAGAGGCAATGGCCGTTTTCAAACTGAACCCACCGAGAAACTTTCCCAAAAGGTACCCACCCGTTGAGCCCAAACCCAGTGAAAACCACATGCTGGCACCACCCCGCATGGAGATGATCGATTGGCAATGAGGACACGTAAGTGCATTTGTCTCGGAGAACGTGAGCCTCTGCCAGACCAAATTAAAAAAGGGCAGCGTTCTTATACAGAAAGGACAGGTTTTCATGACGCCCTCGCCTTTTAGCTGTGAAACGGATGCGGGATCACGGGGCCACAACCACGGCCTTATCGAAGCAAACCACGGTGTACTCAAGGCGATCTAACGACCGACCTTGAACCACGCCAGGGCTGCGGCGAGTTGCTCGGCGTCCTGCCGCAGTTGATGGGCCGCGTCGGCCACACGATCATTGGATTTCTCGAGATCTTCCGCCACCCGATAGATTTCCTTGGTGTTCTCGTGGATCTGTTGGG
>JAXHTV010000045.1 GCA_034189865.1 Pseudomonadota bacterium
AAATCCACTTACTCTCCTAGGCAGCTAACAGTTAACTAGATTGAAGAAGATCATATAGGACTAGACAGAGTCAATCTAGCCGCTTAGTATTGCCCGGCTATGAAAACCGCGAAAACCTCAATAAAACAAACAAATGGCATCTATACTAACTTACCGACCGGGTGGCAGCGCTACTTCAACGCATTGCTAGACAGAAACGTACCGGAGGCTGCCCGCCCATGGCTGGTGCGGCATGCTCAGGCGTTCATCGATGTTCTGCAGGCGGATGGCCGGGGGCTGAAAGCGGCCGAGCCGGATGACGTGACAAAGTTCCTGGAAGATGCGGGGCGAGCCGCGTTGCTTCGGGATTGGCAGTTTCGCCAGTGCGTGCAGGCACTGGAGATATTGCTGGTGGACGTGGGCGGCTTGCCTTGGGCTTCGGCCTTTGATTGGGGGTATTGGCGTGATGCGGCCAAAGCGTTGCCAAGCGATCACCCAACCGTCGCACGGCGGGGGAGCCGGCCAACAGCGGGGGAGCCAGAAGGGGCCACTAAGCCGGCCGAAGTATTCTCACCGCTGTTGAACCGGTTGGTGGAGGAGATCCGCGTTCGGCAGTATTCCATCCGCACCGAGCAGACTTATCGCCATTGGGTGGAACGTTTTCTTCGCCGGTTTCCGGATGCAACCCCGGCGACCCTCGGCACGGCCGAAGTGGAGGCGTTCCTTTCCGATTTGGCCGTGCGGCGCAATGTCAGCCCCAGTACGCAGAACCTGGCACTGACCTCGCTGGTGTTTTTCTTTCGGGAGGTGTTGGAACGGCCGCTGCCGGACATGGACTTCGCGCGGGCGAAGCGGGCGCGTCGCTTGCCGGTGGTGTTGAGCCGGGCGGAGGTGAAGGCGTTGCTGAACGCCATGGACGGCGTGTACGCGCTGATGGCGGGGCTGATGTACGGCACCGGCATGCGCCTGATGGAATGTGTGCGCCTGCGGGTGAAGGATGTGGACTTCGCCTACGGCACCATCACCGTGCGCGACGGCAAAGGCAACAAGGATCGTGTGGTTCCGTTGCCGCGTCGCTATGCCGGTTCGCTCAAAAGCCACCTGGGAAGGGTGCAGGCCACCCACATGGACGACCTGAAGGCCGGGTTCGGCCGAGTGTATTTGCCCCACGCGCTGGGCGTGAAATACCCCAATGCGGCGGCGGAATGGGCGTGGCAATACGTGTTCCCCTCGTCGCGTCTGTCCACCGACCCGCGCAGTGGCATGACCCGTCGCCACCACCTGCACGAAAACTCCCTGCAGCGGGCTATTAAAAAGGCCGCGACCGAAACGGGCATCCCCAAGCAGGTGAACTGCCACGCCCTGCGGCATTCCTTCGCCACGCACCTTTTGGAGGCGGGTTACGACATCCGCACAGTGCAGGAGCTGCTCGGCCATGCGGATGTATCCACCACCATGGTGTACACCCATGTACTCAACCGGCCGGGCTTGCCGCCGGTGATTAGCCCGGCGGATTTTGAGGAGTAGCAAACCGTTGCCGGATTCCTGCGGTGTGTCAGGTGGCCGCGATTGTTCCGTTTTTGCGTTTGTTGCTTCAGGCGGAGAACCCGGTGCGCCTCGCGTGGTCTCGCATGAGAGTGATGTGAGTGCGGTCACATCGGAGTTAAGCCCTGTGGTATAAACAAGCCTCTAAGGCCCGGTGTGGGGCTTCGTTTTCCCATCCACTGAATCATTCCTTATATAAGGAGTACAACATGCACCATGTGTTACGGATCGGCGTCATCGCGGCGGGGATACTGGCTGGCTGGCAGTTGGTTTGGGCTCACGGCGCGGACGACCCCGTGCATTACCGCGAAGGCGTTTTTGGCGTCACAGGTTGGCACTTTACCCACATGGCGGACATGGTTAAGGGCAAAACGCCCTATGATGCGGAGCTGTTTGCTCAAAAGGCATCGTGGGTGCATACGATGTCGGGAATGGTCGAGGAAGGTTTCCCAAAGGGTTCCTTTAAAAAGGGCAGTGATGCGAAGAAAGAAATCTGGGAGAACTGGGAAGACTTCCAATCGAAGTTGAGCGATTTCCAGAAAGAATCTGCCAGCCTGGCGGAGATCAGTCAGGGGAATGATTGGGACGCGATCAAAAAGCAGTTTATGGCGACGGCCAATACTTGTAAGGCTTGTCACGACGACTATCGAGAAGACTGATTCCCAATGCGGCGTATCCGCGTAGGTTATGGAAGGGCGTGTTAATCACGCCCTTTTTATTTCAAGGCGGGCGACCACACGAGATTCCGATCAGGGTAACGCGACCAGCGTTACGTTTGTGAGCTCCTTTTTACTGCCGATTCCCCCGTCTGCACCGATGGCGACCCCAATTTTCCCGGTCGCACTCTTATGAAGCCCTGATTGGGTGCAATGCGGCCCCGCAACGGGGCGAGGTGTGCGCGACGGTTCAAAAGCCTCACGAGTAGCCAATAGTAAGCAACTGAAATCCCAAACCGGATCAATATTGGCACATGGCTTGCTTACGCGCTTGAGGTGACCGAAGACCCGGAAGTTTCGGTTTCAACACCCGAGCGTTGCGGATGCGGTGCGTGCGAAGCCACTGGTGACGCGATGCTTTCGCAACGAGCAATCGGCAAGAACAAATCACGATGGAGCGACTGCATGAAAGTAACATTCGGCAGATTTTTCAATAATCTGGCCTGGGCTGGAATGGCCATGTTGGGCGTGCTGGCAGTGTCTGCCCATGCCGAAGACATTGGCTGGCCGGAGAAGGAAGAACTCAAATTCGGCTTTATTAAATTAACGGACATGGCCCCCTTGGCGGTCGCCTACGAAAAAGGTTTCTTCGAAGACGAAGGGCTCTACGTCACGCTGGAAGCACAAGCGAACTGGAAGGTTTTATTAGACCGGGTGATCGACGGCCAGTTGGACGGTGCCCACATGCTGGCCGGTCAGCCGTTGGCGGCCACGATCGGTTTCGGCACTGAAGCGCATGTGATCACCGCCTTTAGCATGGACCTGAACGGCAATGGCATTACCGTATCCAATGCCGTGTGGGAGGAAATGAAAAAGCATGTGCCGATGGAAGGTGGCAAACCCGTCCATCCCATTAAGGCCGATGCGCTCAAACCGGTGGTAGAGGCCTACCGGGCTGAAGGTAAGCCCTTTAACATGGGCATGGTTTTCCCTGTTTCCACCCACAACTACGAGCTTCGTTACTGGCTGGCCGCCGGCGGTTTGCACCCCGGTTACTACGCGCCGCATAAGGGCGATACCAGCGGTCAACTCCAAGCGGACGTGCTGCTTTCTGTGACCCCGCCACCGCAAATGCCGGCCACCCTGGAGGCGGGCACCATCTATGGCTATTGCGTGGGCGAGCCCTGGAACCAACAGGCGGTATTTAAAGGTATCGGTGTTCCGGTCATCACCGACTACGAAATTTGGAAAAACAATCCGGAGAAAGTCTTCGGCGTGACCAAGGGGTGGTCTGACAAATACCCCAACACCCATATCCGGGTGGTTAAAGCGATGATTCGCGCCGCAAACTGGTTGGACGAGAACAACAACGCCAACCGCCCTGAAGCGGTCAAAATCCTCTCCCGTCCCAACTACGTGGGTGCGGACTACGACGTGATCGCCAACAGCATGACCGGTACCTTCGAGTACGAGAAGGGCGACAAGCGGGAAGTTCCGGACTTCAATGTGTTCTTCCGCTATTTCGCCACCTACCCGTATTACTCCGATGCCATTTGGTACTTAACCCAGATGCGTCGTTGGGGGCAGATCGAAGACACCAAGCCGGACCAGTGGTACATGGATGTGGCGAAAAAGGTCTACCGGCCGGACATCTACGCCCAGGCGGCCAAGGCGCTGATCGCGGAAGGCAAGCTGAAAGCCGGCGATTTTCCGGATTTCGCAACGGAAGACGGTTTCCGCGCGCCACAAACCGAGTTCATCGACGGTATTACCTATGATGGTCGCAAGCCCAATGAATACCTTGATAAGTTTTCAATTGGACTAAAGGCCTCGGACAAACTCTGAGGAGGTGTAGCAATGCCAGCGATCACGTTACCGAATCGGTTGCAGCAAATTCGACTCCCATGGATCGGAAACGGGGATGCAGTCAGTTTTTCGGCGATAGTTCGCCAGGCTGGGCTACCTCTGATGGGAATGGTGTTGTTCCTGCTGGTGTGGCATTTCGCCGCCCAGCAGGTCAATACCTCACTGGGCCAGTTTCCCGGCCCGATGCAAGTGGTTGAGCAAGCACAGAATCTGTATCAGGAGCATCGGGCGGGAAGGGAGCGCGAGCTGGCGTTCTACGAACGCCAGGAAACGCGCATTCAAGCCAGGCTGGAACAACAGCCCGACTGGGAGCCGGTCCGGCGTTCTTACACGGGTTCGCCGACGTTTTTGGATCAAATCTACACCAGTCTGTTGACGGTTATGAGCGGCTTTGTGCTTGCCTCGTTGGTCGCGGTGCCCATGGGCATCGTGATCGGGTTGAGTACCGCGGTTTACTCCGCCGCCAATCCACTGGTTCAGGTGTTTAAACCGGTATCGCCATTGGCGTGGCTGCCATTGGTCACCATTGTCGTCAGCGCGCTTTATACCACCAGCGATCCGCTGGTGGCGAAGTCGTTCATTATTTCCATGATCACCGTGTCTTTGTGTTGTATCTGGCCGACGTTGATCAACACCGCGGTGGGTGTCAGCACCGTCAGCCAGGATCTGGTGAACGTCTCCAAGGTGCTTCGCCTGGGGTGGTTGACTCACGTTCGAAAGATCGTGTTGCCATCGGCCTTGCCCATGATCTTTACCGGTCTGCGCCTCTCGCTGGGGATTGCCTGGATGGTGTTGATCGCCGCCGAGATGCTCGCCCAAAACCCCGGATTAGGGAAATTCGTTTGGGACGAGTTTCAAAACGGAAGCTCCCAATCCCTAGGGCGTATCATGACCGCCGTGATTGTCATTGGCATCATCGGCTTTTTGCTCGACCGCACCATGTTGGGTCTGCAGCGTTGGCTGGTTTGGGATAAGCAATCCGCCCAACGTTAATTCCCCACCAATCTGAGATTCGACATGAATACACTACTTGAACTAACCCAAGTCGGGATGAAGTTCGACACGCCCCGCGGCTCCTTCGAGGCGCTGCGGGATGTCAACCTCAAAATCAAAGAGGGGGAATACGTCTCGCTTATCGGGCACTCCGGGTGCGGTAAGTCCACCGTATTGAATATCGTCGCGGGATTGCTCACGGCGACCTCCGGCGGTGTCATCGTCGACGGAAAAGAGGTGGACGCACCGGGCCCGGAACGGGCGGTGGTGTTTCAAAACCACTCATTGTTGCCTTGGCTGACGGCCTTCGAGAACGTGGAGCTGGCGGTCAAGCAGGTGTTCAGACGCCAGAAAACCAGAGCGGAAATCCGCGAATGGGTCGAACACAATCTGAACTTGGTCCACATGGGTCACGCCATGCACAAGCGGCCGGACGAAATTTCCGGCGGTATGAAACAGCGTGTGGGCATTGCCCGGGCCTTGGCCATGCAGCCGCGTGTGTTGCTCATGGACGAACCCTTCGGTGCCTTGGATGCCCTCACGCGTGCCCATTTGCAGGACTCGGTCATGGAAATCCATGCCCAGCTCGGTACCACAGTCATTATGATTACCCACGATGTGGACGAAGCCGTGCTGTTGTCCGACCGGATCGTCATGATGACCAACGGCCCATCCGCCACCATTGGCGAAATCCTCGACGTGAAACTGGAACGGCCGCGTGACCGGTTGGCGCTGGCCGAAGATGTCCAGTTCAACCACTGCCGCCAGCAGGTGCTGAAGTTCCTCTACGAGAAACAGCGGAAAATCCAACCGTTGTCCACGGCCCCCAAGAAATCGACCGATGAGAATGAAGTGACACGCAAGCACGCCTGATGCGTCTCGGACTTGCGTTGTGTGAGTCTACAGCGTTCGTTTGTTCTGAGCCTGCGGCGCGCTAACAATCAGCCCCCGCCGAGCCATGTGCTCGCGGGGGCTTACTCTTTTTGCCCGCTCACTTTCCCCGCGCGGGAGCACGGCCTCACGCCGGGTTAGTCGTTGTCGGGGAAACGATATGTCACCGCTTACAAACCCCGGTCAGCTCACGCCGGGCGTCTAGCCAGTCACCCCCAAGGCGCTTCAGGTTCCGGATGCATTTTGGCGTAGGCTACAGTATTGAGCGTGGCCCGTGTCTGGGTGCGGTCTTCACGGAGGAGTGGCAACCGCATTGTTCTGAGTGGCGGACCAGACGCTTGCAGAAGGAGTTGCGAATGGACCCGTTTTATTGGTTTGCGGTCTTTGTTGCCGCCAATGCCCTGATGGTCATCGCCTTGGCGTTGAATGTTTCTTCCTTGCGGATCCGGCTCAAGGTCGCCAACGGCGACGGCGGGCGGGTCGAGCTGAAGCGGGCGATTCGTGCCCATGCCAACGGCGTGGAGCACGTGACGATGTTCGGTTTGATTGTCTTGGCGCTGTCGTTGTTGGCGGCGCAAGACACATGGTTGGCGGCTCTGGTGGGTGCGTTTACCCTGGCGCGCATTCTGCACGCTGCGGGTATGCTGGCTTCACAGTTCAACCTGCGTCGCGTGGGTGCTTCAGTAACATACCTCGCGGAACTGGCAGGTGTGTTATTGCTACTTCGATACCTCGTCTGATCGGAGGTGAGCCGTGTGCGCTGGCGTTGGCGGCCAGCGCTGGCTTGTCAGTTGTCTTTTTTTTCCAGATCTTTGGCCAGGAGCTTGACGTTGCGCATATTGGCGCGCCAGCCGATATCGAACAGGTCGCCGACCACAGGCACCAGGCCGATCGCGAAGTCCGCCCCCAGGTTGCCTAACATCCGCCCGACAGTGCCTTTGCTGGCGCCGGCGCGCCAGGCTTGGCCGACGATGTAGAGCGAAACGATGGCGCCGATGGAGTCGCCGACACCCGGAATAAAACCGAGTATAGAGTCCAATCCCATCCGCCATCCGGTCAGCGGAATTCGGTAACGGCCGTCCATCAAATTCGCCAGGCGAACCAAGTGAGCCGGAACGGCTGCTGCCGAATCACTCACCGAGGCTTCCCGTCCGGCTCGACGTCGGTTGGTTTTCGCTTTTGTATCTCGAAACGACATGTCGCCCGCGGCCTTGGAGGTGTTCATCGTGTCACGATGATCCAAACGGCGTGGATGATGCCGGGTATGTAGCCCAGCAAAGTGAGTAAGATATTCAGCCAGAAATGCAGGCCGATGCCAACCTGCAGGAAAACTCCGACCGGTGGCAACAAAATGGCAATCAGTATTCGTAATACATCCATCTTTCCGTCACTGGCGATGTGTTTCATTGCACACTCCTTGGAGGGTAGAAAAAGCACTTAGCAAAGGATGGTTGGTCATTTCGCGCCATGGCAACTGCGCGATTTTTTGAGGCAATGCCCGAAGCGTTCCGGGTAAGGTCCGCAGCACGTCTTGATGGGGACACTCCATAGACCTGATTCCGGCCTCGATGTTCCGACGCGCATTGGCGGATAGGTTCATTGCCCTCCCACCGGAGCCCGAGAGAAGGCTTATTTCCCGGCTCCGCTAACGACCCCTCGGTCGCCGGAAGGTGCGAGCGTTACTCGCGTTCCCAAAACCTCAGATTACGGCAACTTTCGATGAACCGCTCGATGTTTTTCGAATCATCGATTTGGAAGAAGCCATCATCCATTTGCTGTGAAATCCCTGCGGCCTCGAACAGCGTTTTGGCGGCTTTGTTATAGGCAATGAATTTGCGGTGAGCCAGCGCATCGGTGACAAAATCACGCGCGGGCGGCTGGGCTGCCAGTTGTTTCGCGCCATCCTCCGACAGCAGCACGGCGACGGCATCGAACAACACCGAAGGTCCGCCTTCAACCTGCTCATCGGCAGGGTGGGCTTTGCCGTCGTTGCTTGTGATTCCCCCGATGGTCGGTGCGACCAACGCGAGTGTGGCACCTTCGCGCTCCAGCGCGGATTCAAGCGCTTTCAGGATTTTCGCATCGATGCCGTCCGAAACCAGGGCGCCCACTTTTCGACCGGCAAAGCTGTCCGGGCCATTTTTTAGAATACTCAAGGGCGGCGAGGGTGGTAAATCGGTGATCGGTTCCCGGGCGGCGTCGGCGGGCTTGGGCATTTCGGCAAGACCGAGTCCGGCGGCAACTCCTTTGGCCAGATCGTCATCGATATTGAGCAGGTGCGCCACCATTCTGGAGCGAATTCTCGGTGTGTTGACTTTACTCAACTCAAAAATCAACGCATCGCGAATGTGTTGGCGTTCAACCTCGGTCTGGCTGATGTAATACTGCCGGGCTTGGCTGTAATGATCGGCGAACAGTTCGGCCCGAACTTGCAGCTTGCAGCCCGACTCTTCCGCGGGATAGTGCACATAGCCGGCTTTGAGCGATTCGCGCGGCCCGCTGTCGGCATCCCAGGAATTGGGCTCATAATTCACCCGTCCCGTGGGATTGTGCATAGCCATATGTCCATCTTGTTGAAAATGGTGCATCGGACACTTGGGAGCGTTGATGGGCAAGTGGGTGAAGTTGGGGCTGCCCAAGCGTTTCAATTGGGTGTCCAGGTAAGAAAAATTGCGGCCTTGCAGTAGCGGGTCGTTGGTGAAATCGATTCCGGGCACCACGTTTTGGGTGCAAAAGGCGACCTGCTCGGTTTCGGCAAAGAAATTGTCCACGCAGCGATCCAAAACCATGCGCCCGACAATACGCACCGGCACGTCTTCTTCCGGAATCAGCTTGGTGGCATCCAAAACGTCAAATGGAAACTTGGCGGCTTGTTCCTCGTCGAAAACTTGCAAGCCCAGTTCCCATTCCGGGTAGTCGCCGGATTGGATGGCGTTCCACAAGTCCCGGCGGTGAAAGTCCGGATCGGCGCCGTTGATTTTCATCGCTTCGTTCCATACCACGGATTGGAGACCCTGCTTGGGTTTCCAGTGGAATTTAACGAACTGCGATTTTCCTTCGGCGGTGACCAATCGGAATGTGTGAACGCCGAAACCTTCCATGAAACGGAATGAACGGGGTATCGCACGATCCGACATGGTCCACATGAGCATATGCATGGACTCCGGGATGAGAGAGACAAAATCCCAGAAGTTGTCATGGGCTGTTTGGGCTTGCGGAAATCCGCGATCGGGCTCCTGCTTGGCGGCGTGAATCAGGTCGGGGAATTTGATCGCATCCTGGATGAAAAACACCGGGATGTTGTTGCCAACCAGATCCCAATTGCCTTCTTTGGTGTAGAACTTCACCGCGAAACCACGCACATCCCGCGCCAAATCCACCGAGCCCTTGTTGCCGGCAACGGTGGAAAAGCGAACGAAGACGGGTGTTTTCTCCTTCGGGCGTTGAAAAAGGTCGGCCGCTGTGATGTCGGCCAACGATTCGTAGTTTTCGAAATAGCCGTGGGCACCGTAGCCGCGAGCGTGCACCACGCGTTCGGGAACACGTTCGTGATCGAAATGAAACAGCTTCTCGCGGAAGTGAAAATCCTCGATCAGTGTCGGTCCGCGTCGACCGACGGTGAGGGTGTTTTGATCGTCCGCGATGGGGACGCCCTGCTGGGTGGTTAATGTGGGTTGGTTATCGCTCGCGGTTTGGTGGGTGGCTCCGCCGGGCCCGAACTCAACGGTTTGATCGCCGAAGGTGGCGGGGCGGCGTTGCGTAGATTCCTGGGTTGGGTTCTTTCCGCTTTGACGCTTGCTCATGGCAACCTCCTCGTGTTCAACCAGACTGTACGATTATCATCGTGACACGTTGAGCTCCCGAGCTTCTATCGCTTAGATGTGAATCGTTTCTACACGATAATCGGTTGCTGGCCCGTCTCAGTGGCTTGGCACACGAAATTCATGAACAGCAATAAGTTGAGCGATTCGTGATGCCGGAGGGTTTTGCGCACGTCAGCCGGAGGTGCGGCATTGTCTGCGCTGGGGGTGACGCTCGCAGCAACGAGCGTGTATGGCGGGGGCATGACCTGGGCGGTTAGTTCGGCTGTTCGATTATCCTCCCGCGAGAAATGGTATAGAGGCCGGAAAGCGAATAATAGGGCATCGTTAACTGGTTAGTTCAGCTTTCGGTCTAATCGGGCGCGCGATGTCATCGGCCGCAGTCCGAGCAAGGCCTGCTGCAATGCGACCTTGTTGTGTCACGTGATTGCAAAGTGACGATGTTATAACGTAGCATTTTCGTGTTCTCGAACCGTTCTGCCCAACAGCCATCTGCTGAAATTAGGACCCGCTTTTAGATGAAACCCCGCGTTCCCCTTCATCCCCTGTGGCGAGTGCTGATTGCGGCGTGTTTCGTTTTGATGCAGGCGGCTGTTTCGGCGCACGAGGTGGAAGGGGCCTTGGCGGCCGATGATCATATCGCGTGCGATATCTGCCTCATTGCCGGCAGTCTTGGGCAAGGCGATGCGGCAAACAGTCAACCCCCGCTTTTCGATGCCGGCGCTTGTGTTCCGTTGGAACGACCCAACGCGCCCGCACCCCGTGCGTATTCCAACCCCATCCGCGCTCGCGGACCCCCTTTCCCGAACTGATATCACCCTTGAGCCGCGGCCGAGTTTCTCCGCCGCAACCGATGGATATTTTTTGGGAACTCACCATGCATACGTTCACGTGCAGGGCCATCTGTGGGATGGCTTTGATGTTGTCTTTTGTCGCGCATGCAGAAGAAGCATCGCAAACCGATCAACTGAAACAGGAAATCGAGCAGCTGCGTGTCGATTACGAGCAGCGACTCCAGGATCTGGAGCAGCGTTTGGAAGCCGCCGAGCAAGCACCTGTTGAGAGCTCAAACGAGCTTGAGCGCAGCGCGGCTGCGTCCCGCTCGACCTTGGGCACTGTCAGTTCCGGCTCGGCGTTTAATCCGCAAATGTCGCTGATACTCGACGGCAATTATTACCACGACAATGCCGAGAACAACGGCGCCGAAACCCTGGCCGAGGCCTTTGTTGCCGGTCGAGGCCATGGCCACGATGACCACGACGGTGGGCACATGCACGGGGGCGCGGAAAACGGCTTCAACCTGCGGGAGGCCGAGCTGTGGCTGAGCGCCACGGTAGACCCTTACTTCGATGCCCAAGCCACGTTGGCTATCGAGGAAGGCGGCGAGGTGGAACTGGAAGAAGCGTTTCTGGAAACACGTTTTTTGCCGGCGGGTTTTAAGATCAAGGCGGGTAAGTTCTTTAGCGATATCGGCTACGTGAATCGTCAACATCCGCACGAATGGGATTTCGTCGATCAAAACCTGGCCTACCAAAATCTGCTGGGCGGCAATTTGACCGATACCGGCATACAGCTCACCTGGTTGCCCGATTGGCCGGTCTATTCCCTGTTCGGCATCGAAGCATTTCAGGGCGATCAGGCGCAATTCGGCGCCCTGGTTGAAGACGAAGAGGAACGGGAAGAGCTGAGCCTCGCCGACGAGGACGACGGGCCGCGTTTGTTTACGGGCTTTGTCAAAATCGCGCCGGATCTGGGTTATTCCCACGCGCTTCAGCTCGGCTTATCGGTTGCCCACGCCCGCCAATCCCAACTGATTGGCGAAATTGACGAGGAAGAAGCAGGCCTTGAGGGCGACGAGACCCTGTGGGGTTTCGATGCGGTTTACAAATATGATTCGCCCGCATCGTATGGTGCAGGGGATTTTGTGGTGCAAGGTGAGTACCTCTTTAGCCATAAGGATCTGGACGTGACCGCGTTCGACCCCAACCCGAGTCTGGTGGGCGGCCAGCGGGAGTTCGAAACCGATGGCGCCTACCTGCAAGGCTGGTACGGCATTGCGCCGCGCTGGCAACTGGGCTTGCGATACGATGTTTTGGGCATCACCAACGAGGTCAGCGGTGCCGGCGGGGCGGAAAACTTCGACTCGTCCGATCGTTGGACCGTGGGCCTGACCTATCGGCCCAGCGAGTTCTCGCTGCTTCGGCTACAGGCTGCCACCGCGGATGTGGTCACGGGAGAAGACGGCGATAGCGAAAGCTTCGACTACCTCTACTTGCAGTACATCGTGAGCCTGGGCGCCCACGGTGCGCATAAATTCTAGGGGGCGAAGACCATGCGTATCGTAAAACTGCTCGCAGTGTTTTATGTGCTTGTGGCGTGCTTGCCCATTCCCGGCTATGCCCAAGGCACGCTGAATGTGGTGGCCACCAGCTCCAGCACGGGGATGTTGGTCCGTGAAATCGCCGGGGAGCACGCGGCGTTGACGATTCTGGCGCCGCCGGATCGGGATCTTCACACCATTCAGGCCAGACCGAGTATGATTCGTGCTCTGCGTGGGGCCGATTTGCTCTTGGCCACCGGGGCGGATCTGGAGGTGGGTTGGCTACCGGTGGCGATCCGCCAGTCGGCCAACCCCAAAATTTTGCCGGGCAAACCGGGCTACTTCGAGTCGGCGGCGCAAGTGGAGTTGTTGGAAAAGAACCGCCCGGCCGATCGAAGCCTGGGAGATGTGCATCCGGTGGGTAACCCCCACATTTCCATGGACCCCATACGCATGGCACGCGTCGCGGTGGCGCTGGCAGAGCGCTTGGCGGAGTTGCACCCTGCCGCTGCGGAGACATTTCTCACCCGGGCCAAGGCTTTCCAGGCACGTGCCGAGCGCCGTGTGGCCGCCTGGCAACAGCAACTTCAAGGCGACGAGGGTGTGGTGACGTACCACAAAGACGTGATTTATCTTTTGGATCGCCTCGAGGTCCCGCTGCTGGGCACCATCGAAAGCACGCCAGGCGTGCCCCCCACGGCGATGGAAATTCGAACCCTAACCGGCGAGCTCAAAGGCCGAACCGGGGTGGTTCTCGCGACCACGTATCAGCCCGCGGGTCCGAGCAAAATGGTGGCCCGCGAGCTGGGTTGGTCTGTAAAGAGACTGCCGCTGGAGCCCCCTTTGAAAGCGGATGGTGAAGCCTACCTGGGGCATTTGGACCAGTGGGTTGCGGCGATTACCCAGGCGGGATCGTGAGAAAAACCCTGTTAGAGGTCCATGAGCTGGTGGCCGGCTACGAAAAACCCGTGGTCGGCCCCTTGTCCTTTTCGCTAAGCGAAGGGGAAGTGGTGGGCCTGTTTGGGGGCAACGGCTGTGGCAAGTCCACGCTGTTCCGCGCGATAGCCCAAACCGACGCACGCATATTCTCCGGCCGGCTCATCAAGGCCCCTGGGCTGCGTGTGAGCTGGCAAACCCAGCAGCCGGTGCGCCTGGACGAAATGCCCCTGAACGGTTGGGATTACCTCCGCTATGCGGCCGCCGGTACGCCGCCGCCGCCCAGGCTGAAGACTTGGCTGAACCGGCGGGTGGATGCCTTAAGCGGCGGGGAGTTTCAGTTGCTCGCGGTGTGGGCCATTTTGGCTGGCGAGGCCGATTTGGTGCTGCTGGACGAACCCACCAATAACATGGACCCAAAAGGCCAGATGGCCCTGACCGAAATCATCCAGGCCCAAAGGGGGCAGCGCGCCATCTTGCTGATCAGCCATGAGCGGGATTTTCTAAGCCAAACCTGCGACCGAATACTCGAGGTGGGCCAGTGAGCCTTGAGGTGTTGTTGGACCCGTTGTTTCGGGTGCCGTTTGTGGTGGGCCTGATCGTGGCGCTGGTTCTGCCGCTGCTGGGCGTGTTGCTAAGGCTGCGGGACGAGTGGCTGGCGGCACTGGGCTTTGCCCATTTGGCCGGGGCCAGCGGATTGATTGGCCTCGCCGCCGGGGTGCCGGTGGTTTTCGGCGGAATCATCGGCGCGGTTCTCGGGGCGGGTATCAAAAGCTTCGGGCGCCATCGCGGCAACACCGTGTTTGCCCTGATGCTGTTGATCGGCTGGGCCGTAACCCTGCTGGTGGCCGCCAACACCGCCTTGGGCGACGCCGTGGGCCATGCACTCATCGACGGCCAGCTCTATTTCGCGGGCCGCGTGCACTTGTACGGTTCGTTGGCATTTTTGGCCTTAAGTGCCCTGCTATTGCCGTGGATCGCACCCCGTTTGGTGCGGGCCCGCTTGTTTCCGGGCCACGAAGCGGCCAATCAACTGCCGGCCTGGCGTTGGCACCTGAGTTTCGACGTGATGGTGGCGCTGGCCATGGCCCTCGGTACGGGTACCGTAGGCTTGATGGGGGCGTTTGCCCTGGTGTTCATCCCGCCGTGGATTGGTTTCCGGTTTGCATCCCACTGGCATGCCTGCCTGCGCCTGAGTGTACTGGCCGGCGTAGCAGGCTATTTGGCCGCGTTCATCATCGCCCTGATGCTGGACCAACCCTTCGGCCCCGTCCTGGTCATGGTGCTGGTGGTTATGGCCGCG
>JAXHTV010000046.1 GCA_034189865.1 Pseudomonadota bacterium
TGACCCCGGCGCTTTCCATGGCCACATCCGTGCCGGTACCCATGGCAATGCCCACATGGGCCTGTGCCAAGGCGGGGGCGTCGTTGATGCCATCGCCGGCCATGGCCACCTTGCGGCCTTGAGACTGCAGCTCGCGCACCTTGGCCGCTTTCTCATCGGGCATAACGCCGGCAATCACCTCGTCGATGCCGAGCGGTTCGGCCACGGCCCGCGCCGTGGCTTCGTTGTCCCCCGTCATCATGACGATTCGCAGTCCTTCGCGGTGCAAGGCCGATAGGGCCTCGGCGGTGGTTTCCTTCGCCGGATCGGCCACACCCACCAAACCGGCGCAGCGTCCGTCCACCGCCACCCACATGACGGTCTGTCCGGCACTGCGCAAGGACTCAGCGTGGGCGCGATGGGCCGAGAAATCCACCGCCAGCGCTTCCATCATCGCGGCGTTGCCGAGCGCCACCTCACGCCCATCAATCCGGCCGCGAACTCCTTGGCCGGTCACCGACTCGAAGTGTTCCGCCTTCCCGGGCCGAGCGCCGCGCGCTTCGGCGCCCCGCACAATGGCGGCCGCCAGGGGATGCTCGCTGCCCTGCTCCAGGCCGGCGGCAAGGCGAAGCAGTTCCTGTTCGTCCACATCGCCGATTGCCTCGACCGTCAGCAGTTCGGGATGGCCCTCGGTCAGGGTGCCGGTTTTGTCCACCACCAGCGTATCGATCTCGCGCAGCACCTCGATGGCCTCGGCGTTCTTGAACAACACCCCGGCCCCGGCGCCGCGACCGGTGGCCACCATGATGGAAATCGGCGTCGCCAGACCCAGCGCGCACGGACAGGCGATGATCAGCACCGCCACGGCATTGATCAAGGCGTGGGCCAGTCGGGGTTCCGGGCCCCAAAGGCCCCAGATCACGAATGTGGCGACCGCAACTGCCACCACGGTCGGCACGAAGTACGCCGCCACGGTGTCGGCCAGTTTCTGGATCGGGGCGCGGCTGCGCTGGGCATCGGCCACCATCTGCACGATCTGGGAAAGCAGGGTATCCGCGCCCACCCGCTCGGCCGCCATCACCAGCGCGCCGGTCCCGTTCACGGTGGCGCCAATCACGGCATCGCCCGCCGCTTTTCCCACCGGGATGGGCTCGCCGGTGATCATCGATTCATCCACCGCGCTTTGTCCTTCCAGCACCTTGCCGTCCACCGGAATCTTCTCGCCCGGCCGGACCCGCAGCCGATCACCCGGCTGGATCTGGTCCAGCGGCACGTCCTGCTCGGCGCCATCGGACCCGATGCGCCGCGCGGTCTTGGGGGCCAGCCCCAGCAGGGCCCGGATGGCGGCCCCGGTTCGACTGCGGGCCCGCAATTCCAGCACCTGGCCGATGATCACCAGCGTGGTGATCACCGCGGCGGCTTCGAAGTAGACCGCCACACGCCCGCCGTGGCCCCGAAACGCGGCCGGGAAAAGATCCGGAAACAGCGTCGCCACCACACTGTAGCCATAGGCCACGCCGACCCCCAGCGCAATCAGGGTGAACATGTTCAGGCTGCGATTGACCAGGGAGCGATAGGCCCGGGTGAAGAAAAACGAGCCGGCCCAGGCCACCACCGGCGTGGTCAGAACCAACTCGAACCCGTCCCAGAAGCCGGGTGAACCCAGCCGCGAGAGCAGCGTACCGAACCCGGGGACCATCTCGCCCATGGCAACGACGAACACCGGCACAGAGAGTATCAAGCTGACCCAAAACCGGCGCGTCATGTCGCGCAGTTCGGGGTGGTCATCATCCTCCAGTGTCACGGTGCGAGGCTCCAGCGCCATCCCGCAGATGGGACAATCGCCCGGTTCATCCCGAACGATCTCCGGGTGCATGGGACAGGTCCACTGCGTTGCCATGGCGGGTGCGGCCGGCGTTTCCCGCTCCAAGGCCATCCCGCATGTGGGGCACGATCCGGGATGGTCCGCTTTCACATCCGGGCACATGGGGCAGACGTAGGATCCGGATGCCGCTTGCTCGGCCGGTTCGGACGAGCTGTCGAGATAACGCGCCGGCGCGGCCGCGAATTTTTCCGCACAGCGGGTCGAGCAGAAAACGTAACGTTGGCCTTGATGATGACACTCTGGCGCGTGCTGCGGGTCGCGGACCGTCATGCCACAAACCGGATCATAGGTTTCCGTCGGAGCGTGGTGTTCGTGGTTCATGCGAATGGACCTCCAATCGGACGAACGTGAATGCTGGACTGATGGCGAAGGCGCTTGCTTAAGAGCCTAAAACCACATACGAACACCCGCGAGCAGGCTGGTCTCGGAAACGGGCTCGTCCACCGAGCGGGCGAAATCGGCCGTCTCGCCGAAACTTCGTGTCCACTGCACGCCGATGTACGGGGCAAACTGCCGGACAATTTCGTAACGCAACCGCAAACCGAGGGCAACGCGATTCAACCCCTCGCCGATACCGAATTCCTCAACGGAATCGCTGAAGATCGCGGTCTCGACACTGGGCTGAAGCATCAGGCGCTGGGTGATCAAAAGGTCATACTCGACTTCCAGGTCCGCAGCGAAAACGCCCTCCTCATCCAAACGAATATTGGCGTCGACTTCAAACATTCCAGGCGCCAGTCCTTGCAAACCCACCACAGCCCAGTGACGTTCATCGTCCTCATCGGGACCATAGGTTCGCTGCGTACCAACACCCAATTGGAGATCCCAAAACGGCGCAATCAGTCGCCCCCATGACACATCGAGACGCTCGATCTCCCCGCCGGAGCTCTCGAGGTGCTGGGCGCCTTCCGCTTCCAGCCAGAGCCGGTTGAAATCTCCACCAAACCAGCCGACCAGCTCCCAGTCCAGCGTATTGGGTCCCTCGTTGTCTGCGACCTCCAGCCGATCGACCAGGAGAAAACCATAGTAGGCATCGTCGTGGATCGGGTTAGGCCAGCCCGGCGGAACATCGCCCGCGCCCGGCGCCGCGGCAAACACCGGTGATGAAACAATCAAGCCCAGCAGAAAGGCGCAAAGGCTATTGGGGTCTCGCATGCACAGGCCCTCAGGAAACCCGTACCACACGGAACATGCCCAGTTCCATGTGATACAAAAAGTGACAGTGAAACGCCCAGCGGCCAGGCGCATCGGCGTTGATCAACACGCTCAGCCGCTCCGCCGGTTTGACACTGATGGTGTGCTTTCGGGGTATTTTCGAACCTTGTCCGTTTTCCAGTTCCATCCACATGCCATGGAGATGAATGGGGTGTTCCATCATCGTGTCGTTCACCAACACCAGGCGCAGTCGTTCTCCGTAAACAAACTCCACCGGAGAGGCCGCATCGGAGAATTTCGTGCCGTCGAAGGACCATAAGTAACGTTCCATATGGCCGGTAAGATGGAGCTCCAATTCACGGGTGGGCGGGCGCGAATCGAAATCGGTATCCAGACGCCGGAGCTGGCTGTAGACGAGCACCCGATGAGGCACATCAGCCAAGCCTGTGCCAGGCTCGGCCAGGCGGTCCCGCTGTACTTCAGCCACACTGACGTTGCCCGGCCCGTGCCCGTCCGGTAGGTGGCGTGCCACGACAGCCCCAGGCTGACGTTGAGATTGATGCTCGATGGGATGCACGGCCGGCGACATCGCGTGACCGGTGTGACCTGCGTGACCGTCATGGCCTCGTTGGTCCGTCTCGCCCGGCGGCGTATTCTTACCGGCCGGCATGTGATGCATGGCCATCCCCATATCCACCATGCTACGCAGCGGGCGTTCACGCAGGGGCGGCACCGGTGCGCTGAGACCGGACCGGGGCGAGAGCGTGCCGCGCGCGAAGCCACTGCGATCTAGGGACTCGGCGAACACGGTATAGGCCTGCTCATGCGTGGGTCGCACGATGACATCGTAGGTTTCCGCGACCCCGATTTGGAGCTCATCGGTTTCCACCGGCTCGACATCTTGGCCGTCCGCCTGGACAACGGTTAGCGGCAAACCGGGGATACGGAAATTAAAGTAAGTCATAGTAGCGGCGTTAATCAGCCGCAGGCGCACGCGCTCGCCCGGCCGAAACAAACCGGTCCAGTTGCTTTCCGGTGCTTGGCCGTTGAGCAAATAGGTGTAAGTGTGGCCCGTCACATCGGCGATGTCGGTAGCACTCATGCGCATCGCGGCCCAATCCCAGCGATCCCTTAGTGTGGCGGCCCAGCCGTGATCTTCGACGTCGCGGAGGAGATCCTGGACCGTGCGCTTTTGAAAGTTATCGAAGTCGCTGTGCTTCTTGAGTTTTGCCAGGATGTGATGCGGGTTCTCAAACGTCCAATCCGAAAGGAGGATCACGTGTTCCCGGTCATAAGCCACCGGGTCGCGCTCTGCCGGATCGATGATAATCGGGCCATAGTGTCCCAGCTGCTCTTGCATACCGCTGTGGCTGTGGTACCAATACGTCCCGCTCTGCCGGACCGGAAACCGGTAGGTGAACGTGGTCGACGGTGCGATACCCGGGAAACTGACACCCGGCACACCATCCATATCAAAGGGCAACAACAAGCCGTGCCAGTGAATCGACGTATCTTTCGTCAGCTGGTTGTGGACGCGAATAGTGAGGTCTTCGCCCTCTCTCAAACGCAACAGCGGACCCGGTACGGTGCCGTTGATGCCCACTGCCTCGCCCATTCGTGCTCCGATAGGCCATGGCATTCGATGAACGTGCAGATCAATGACCTCGCCCGCCCGGCGCGCCACTGTGGCGGCAGTGCCCCAGGTTGCCGTGCGTGCGTAGGCAGGTAACAAGCTGCCATAAGCGGCGATAACGCCGCCGGAGGCGAGCCCCGCCACAAAACGGCGACGGGTTAATTTTGCATGTCGAAATTTCATATGGCTGAAAGCTTACTCATCACGTAAATAACTATCTCTCTTGTAACGTTCGGCCATGTGGCTTCTTCGTTGCCCCGCCACATGTGAGAATTTCGGCCTTTCCGACGACGGAAATACAGCCTAAACCCGTACGTTACTTACAGGTCAAGCAGCGGATCGGCTCACTCCGGCTCGATTGTGCCGACGGCGGTGATGTCACTCCGGCTTATTCTGAGAGCAGATTTTGCTCGATAAGATGACAGACGGCATCGCCATCCGGAAGACGGTCCGGCAGCGTTTCCCATACGCCAAGCGCCTGCTCGATCCGGTTCTGTAATTTCATCAGTTCATCCAATTGTCGGCGGTTTTTTCTGACGCGGCTTTCCAAAATACGCCGCGCCGACGGACATGGAGAACGGCCCTTCTGGGCCTCATCCAATAAGACTTTAATTTCTCGTAGCGTGTAACCGAGCCGCTTGGCCCTGATAATAAAACGCAAGTTACGTTGGTCGCGCGGACCGTAAACCCGATATCCGTTCGCCGCACGTTGTGGGTGAAGTAGGCCGATGCGAGAGTAGTAACGGATGACATCTGGTGCCACACCGTAGCGTGCGGCCAATTCCTTCACCTGAACAGCTTCGTTCGTTATTTGCGGCATCAGCCTTCCTCCTATTCACCTGAGATGAGCATTCACACCGCTTCCCATACCCGATGGCTCGCTTTGTCTCCGGCCTGCCGGCACCTCAAGACGCTACTCGCATACCGCCATGCGTGTGTGGAGACAAACCGGCCGTCAAGTCTACTAAGACTAAACCTATCAGTTATTGACAGGTCAACGGATCAAAAACCAATGATCGAAAGTCTTGACCTGTGCGTAACGCACAGCTCTACAGTTATCCAACATTAGGTGGAAAACGCAGATGAATAAATTGGGCCCGGCGGTTCGGAGTGGATGATCCGGTTTGACACCTTCGGTGAACCAGTAAAGAACGTATAAAAGGAAGATTGGCATGGTCCGGAAGATCTTATTGTTTAGCGTGATTCCCTTACTGTTGGTGGGATGCGCATCCGGCCCCGGGAAAGAAATAACAGGCAGCACGACGGAATCACCACCGACCCGGGTCGGACTATTGACGATCATGGAACCCGAACTGTACAAAGCGGGCGTGCAGACCTACGACGTCCCCCAATTCGGCTTCACCTTGCCTGGGCGAATCGCCGGAATGGGGATCGCGGCATCGGTCAAAGGAATGGATACCGCCAGCCATAACTATGCTTTCACGAAAGCCGTGCGCGACAGTGGTTTTCGTATTTCGGCAACCCTCACCTCGGAAATCACCCGGGATCTTGCCGCCGTGGGATATGAGGTGATTCCGGTACGGGTCGCGGACCATCGCCATGCAGGAGAAATTCGCGGTCGGAAATACCTCGGACAATATCCGCCAACCGCCCCCCCGGTGGATTTCTACTTGCATCTCGAAGTGGAGCAAGCGGGCTATACCGCACCGGATCACGGTCAACCACTCGTTCCATACCTTCGCGTTTTCACTCAACTTGTCTCGTTAGCGGGCCAAGCTCACCCAACACCGACTGCAGGCGTGATTCACGAGGTGAAGGAAGAACAAGGCGAGGCGAGCGTACTCTACGCTGCCACCATTACCTATGGGGGATTTATCCCCATAGCCGGGCCCAACGATATCCCGGCCGATCCACGTTATGGCCTGAGAGGGATGGAACATATCGAGCATCCGGAACATGTCGCTAGAGGTCTTGCGGCGGCCGCTCGAGACGTCGCCGAGAAATTGGCGGAGAACCTAAAGTGACATCAACAGGCATACGTTCGATCAGGCGCGGTATGACGCATACGCCAACCTGGAGTGGAGTCCGCGCTGACATCAAACGGATAAGCAAGCACTGAAACGAAACCCCTAATCCAAAGGAGAGGTACGATGAATCGTTTTGCAGTCCCACTCACAGTCGCCCTGTTGACCCTCGGCGGTGGTTCGGCTCTGGCTCAGGCCCCGAGCGCCCATCAGTCGACGGAGGCTCGCATGCAGGAAATGGAAGCCACGATGCAGCAGATCCGGCAAACCACCGATGTCCAAAAACGCCAACAACTGATGGAAAAGCACATGCAACAAATGCACGAGGCGATGGAGCAAATGCACGCCATGATGGGTAACAGTGGCATGTGTAGCGAACACAGGGAACAGATGCAGAAAATGGGCGATCAGATGGGTTCCCATCGCGAACAAAGCAAGCGCTTACACGATCATAGAAAAACGAAATAGTGGCGAGTCGCGGGATAGGTGGAAAGTAAGGCCCCGGCATCGCGATCTCGCGTCGATCGCAACGGAGATACTTTCCATTGAACATACTCAGGCCGCCATGAACGTACCAGAACCATTGCTTGCGTTCATGGCGGTGGCTTGCGTTGATCCTCCAAGCGGTCAGATATGAAAAAAGATATCCAGAGGCCGTCCGCGATTGGGTCTCGACCGAATCCAGGGCTCCTCTCGCGATATGATGCTTCCGTGGGCGTCGTGTCGCTATCGCCGGCAAGTTCCCAAGCGCATGTCGGCCGCTGACCGATTACGTCTTTCGACCTGAATCTTCGGGGGAGACCCATGACAAGCTGTGGGCGACTGGCCGCTTTAATAGGACTGCTACTTCAGCTGGGCCCGGCAATGGCGAGCGCTGGCGCCGTTGTTCTGACAGCCACGGGGGCCGAACAGCTCGCCGAGGTTCAGGATGTGTGGGCCGCCCAACAACAAGCGCGCGCGAAATCTTTGACCGAATCGGCGCTGGCAAAACGACAACTGCCGGATCCTCAATTGAAAATGGGTCTCGCCAATTTCCCGGTCGATAGCTTCGCATTCGACCGGGAGCCCATGACCCAGTTGGTCGTTGGACTACAACAAGGGCTGCCCAAACGGGCAACACGTCGACTGGCAAGCGAACGCTTGGTGTCCGACGCCGAATTGGCTCGCATCCGTGCTGAGGAAAACCGGCTCCGACTCCTTCGGGACACGCGTCTGAGTTGGTTGGACGTCTACTTTCAAGAACATGCCTTCAATTTGCTAAACGATAGCACAGCGTTGTTTTCCCAATTGATTGAAGTCGCCACAGAAAGGTATGCCGCCGGACGTGGCAATCACCAGGATATCATCCGCGCTCAGCTAGAACTGGATCTGCTCAAAGATCGTCTTCGGCACCAACACGCCGGTGTGCTGGCCGCACGGGCCGCCTTGGCCGAGTGGATCGGCCAAGAAGCTGCAAGTCGGCCATTGTCGGGGCCGTTACCGCTACTTGAAGTCACGCTCGATTCCAAGCTTCTGGAACAATCTTTACCCGAACACCCGGTCCTTAGAGTGGAAACGCAAAGGCTCCGTAGCAGCGAGTTAGAAATTGCCATTGCCGATCAGGACTACCGACCGGACTGGATGCTCTCTTTGAGTTATGGTCTGCGTGAGGGTACCAACGCAGACGGTCGCGAACGGCCCGATTTTCTCTCCCTTACGGTGGGCATGGACCTGCCGCTTTTTCCCACGAATCGGCAAGATCGCCGCCGGCAAGCGGCACTGGCGCAGGCAGACGCCGCCGTCCTGGGGAGGCAGAGTCGGCTGCGTGAGTTGATGGCCCAACTCCGCGTTCACCTGGCGCGACATGAAGAACTGGTGGAACGCAAACGCCTGTACGAACGCAACTTGCTCACCCAAGCGCATCAAAACGTCCACGCGGCATTGCATACCTACCGCAGCGACACCGGTGACTTCACGGCCCTGATTCGGGCCCAAATCACGGAACTTGATGTGCGGGTCAAAGCCATGCAGGTCGCGGTAGAACTGGAGAAAACGCGTACCAGACTGCGCTACCTGGCGGCACAACCAAGCCTGGAGGAAAACCAATGAAAACTGCGCGGGCGCTGATCATGTTGGTTATCCTCGCTGCCGGGATCGGCCTCGGGATCTGGTTGGGGCGAGAATCAACTAACGCCCCTTACGGTGAGTCTGCCGTGCAAAAGAGTGAACGAAAGAACAAATACTGGGTCGCGCCCATGAATCCGGACTACCGCAGCGACCGCCCCGGCAAATCCCCCATGGGCATGGATCTCGTCCCGGTCTACGAGGATGAAACGGTAGCTGCGGCGGATGTCCTGATCGAACCTACCGTTATCAATCAACTCGGCATACGAGTCGCTGAGGTACGTCGTACCGACATCGCACGTGAATTGGAAACAGTCGGCTACGTGCAATATGACGAGGACACGCTGCGACATGTCCATCCACGCGCCGTGGGCTGGATTGAACGACTCAACGCCAAATCCGTGGGTGATTCGGTGGCCGCAGGAGACACCTTATTCGAACTTTACGCCCCGACCCTCGTCAATGCCCAGGAAGAGTATTTACACGCTGTCCGCAGCGGCTCGGCGAGCCTTATCCGGGCATCCCATGAACGACTGACATCTCTCGCCATCGACACCGGGCAAATCCAACGGCTTCGGACGCTGAATCGCCCGCTGCAAAGGATTGCTGTCAAGGCGACAGCGCCGGGCGTCGTCACTCATCTGCCCATCCGCGAGGGCATGTACGTCACTCCGGCAACGGAGGTGATGACACTCGCGGATTTATCCACCGTCTGGGTAGTCGCGGAGGTGTTTGAGAGTCAGGCGCGTTGGGTCCGCCCGGGCCAAAGCGTGTCCGCACGATTCGACTACCACCCCACCATGGTTCGTCACGGTACGGTTGACTTCATTTATCCCACCCTCGACCCTACCACCCGGGCGGCACGCGTCCGAGTGCGCTTCGCCAATCCGGAGGAGCTGTTGCAACCCGGTATGTTTGCCGATATTCGCATCGATGCCGCTCCCCGCGAACAGTCCATCACCGTGCCACGTGAAGCCGTGATTCGAACCCGCCGGGGAGAGCGCGTCGCAGTGTCCCTCGGTGAGGGCCGTTTCGACATACGGTCCGTTCGAATCGGCATCGAAAGCGGTGTGCTGACAGAAGTGTTAGATGGCCTTGAGCCAGGCGAGAAAGTGGTGGTTTCCGGACAGTTTTTGATCGACTCGGAAGCCGATCTGGATGCCGCCTTGGACCGGCTGGATCACTCGACGGAGCATAGCCCGTGATCGCCAATATCATCCGCTGGTCACTCCACAACCGCGCTCTCGTTCTGCTCTTGGCAGCCGCTCTGCTCGGCACCGGACTCTACGCCTTGCGCCAAACGCCTTTGGATGCCATCCCGGATCTCTCCGATGTGCAGGTCATCGTCCATACGAAATATCCCGGGCAAGCGCCGCGGGTCATCGAAGACCAAGTGACCTATCCCCTCACGACGGCATTCTTGTCAGTACCGGGAGCGACTTCGGTACGAGGTTATTCGTTTTTCGGCGATTCCTATGTCTATGTCTTGTTCGAAGAAGGCACGGATTTGTACTGGGCCCGTTCACGGGTATTGGAATACTTGAGCCAAGTTGCCGACCGTCTGCCGGAAGGTGCACGATCGGCGCTGGGACCGGATGCAACCGGTGTCGGTTGGGTTTACGAGTATGCCTTGGTTGATCGCACGGCGGCCCATGATCTTGCCCAGCTCAGGGCGATTCAGGACTGGTTCCTGAAATATGAACTCCAGACGGTGCCAGGCGTCTCCGAGGTTGCAACGCTAGGGGGCATGGTCAAGCAGTATCAGGTTGTCGTCGATCCAAGCCGACTGCGCGCCTACGGCCTGGATCTCGGGCGTGTAACCACGGCTATTCGCAGCGGCAATCAGGAAACCGGCGGTTCGGTCATCGAAATGGCGGAGGCCGAATATATGGTCCGCGCGACCGGATACATCCGTGGGATTTCTGATCTCGTGAATATTCCACTCGGCAAGAATGTCCATGGTACGCCCATCGTTTTGCGGGACGTGGCAAACATTCGACTTGGGCCACAGTTACGACGAGGTATCGCGGAATTAAACGGCGAAGGCGAAGTGGTCGGCGGTATCGTCGTGATGCGTTTTGGTGAAAACGCACTGGCGACCATTGAAGGCGTCAAAGCGAAATTAGCCGAACTGCGGCGCAGTCTCCCCGACGGCGTCGAAATCGTCGAAACCTACGACCGTTCCGGGCTGATCCTTCGAGCCGTGCACAATCTGCAATGGACACTTGTCCTGCAATTCATCATCGTCGCCCTGGTATGTGCCTTATTTTTATCCCACCTACGTTCGTCACTGGTCATCGTGATCAGCTTGCCCTTGGGTGTGCTCGCCGCATTCGTCATCATGAATGCCGGAGGCATCAACGCCAATATCATGTCCTTGGGTGGCATCGCCATCGCCATCGGTTCGATGGTTGACGCTGCCATCGTTCTCATTGAGAACCTGCACAAGCATCTGGCGCGCCAAGACGCGGCGAAAACCGATCACTGGGAAATGGTTAACGAGGCTGCAGGAGAAGTCGGTCCCACGTTGTTTTTTTCCCTGCTCATCATGACCTTGAGTTTTGCGCCGGTGTTCACCTTGGAAGCACAGGAAGGCCGAATGTTCTCCCCATTGGCACTGACTTGGACTTTCGCCCTGGCCGGAGCCGCTGCACTGGCGGTCACGCTGGTTCCAGTCCTGATGGGTTATTTCATCCGGGGCCACATTCGACCGGAAACGCGGAATCCTCTCAATCGGATATTAACGGCGATCTATCGTCCGGCCCTCAACTGGGCGCTACGCGCACCATGGGCGGTGATATTTGCTGCCGGTATTTTGGTCATCGCGTCGTACTGGCCCATCTCGCAACTCGGCTCGGAATTCATGCCGGAATTGTATGAGGGTGACTTGATGTATATGCCCACGACCGACCCGGGAATCTCGGCAGATAAAGCCCGGCAATTGCTTCAACAAACCGACAAAATGATACGTACGGTCCCCGAGGTGGAGCAGGTATTCGGCAAAATAGGTCGAGCCGAAACGGCCACCGACCCTGCCCCTTTGACCATGATGGAGACGGTGATTCGGCTCAAACCGCGTGAGCAATGGCGGCCGGGTCTGAATCTTCAGGGCCTCATCGATGAACTGGACCGGCGGCTGGACCTGCCGGGTCTAACCAACGCCTGGGTCATGCCCATCAAAACCCGAATCGACATGTTATCCACCGGTATCAAAACGCCCGTAGGCATCAAGATCAGCGGGCCGGAGCTGATAACCATCCAAGATATCGGAGCAAAACTGGAAACGGCACTAAAACCCCTCGCTGGCACCGCCTCGGTGTATGCGGAACGGGTCGTCGGCGGTCGTTACCTGGAAGTGGAGATCGATCGGGAAAAAGCCGCCCGATATGGTCTGAACATCCGTGACGTGCAAGCCGTCATCGGCACCTTGGTCGGCGGAATGAACGTCAGCAATTCCATCGAAGGTCTGGAACGCTATCCCATTAACCTGCGCTACACACGGGAAAGTCGCGATTCGCTCGCTAAGCTACGGGATCTACCCATCGTCACCCCCGTCGGTGCGCAGGTTAGCCTGAGCCAGGTCGCGGACGTTCGAATCGTTGACGGTCCGGGGGTCATCAAGAGCGAAAATGCTCGCCCTACGGGCTGGGTATTTGTGGATGTTCGGGGCCGCGACATCGGTTCTTACGTCGAAACTGCCAAGCAGACGGTGGCCGAAAGTGTGGAGCTACCACCCGGTTACGCCATTTCGTGGTCCGGACAGTACGAGTATATGGTTCGCGCAATGTCGCGTTTGCGCTTGGTCGTGCCCGTCACGCTGGGCATTATTGTATTTTTACTTTATCTGAACTTTGGTCGCTGGGAAGAGGTGGCGATTGTGATCTCTTCTCTGCCCCTGGCGTTAATTGGCGGATTCTGGGCATTGTATCTTTTGGACTACAATCTGTCGGTCGCCGTTGGAGTCGGATTCATCGCTCTAGCGGGCGTATCGGTAGAATTGGCGACGGTGCTGCTGGTCTATTTGAATCTCATTCTCGAACAGCGAATCGCGGCGCGGCGCGAGCAAGGAGAAAAACTTCAACTTTCGGATCTGCACCAAGTCATCGTTGAAGGGGCGCTACTGCGCGTTCGACCGATCATGATGACGGTAGTGACTGTATTTGCCGGCCTGTTGCCAATCATGCTCAGTGCCGGCACCGGGGCTGAAGTCATGCGCCGAATTGCCACTCCCATGCTCGGTGGGATGAGCAGTGCGATCATCCTGACGTTACTTGTGGTGCCCGCAGTCTTTCTTCTCTGGAAACGTCAAAAATTGGCCATGTAGTCAGCCTAACAGCCCACTTTTCTGGATGTTCTCGTCCCGGATTCAATTGACCTTAAGACTGCGGTCCGATTGACTGCGCAGACAACCCGGTGTGACAGTTCCCTTGCCGGAGTACGCGTCGTGTAAGCATATCTTTCAAGCGCTCCATTCGCTTGTCGAACTGCCAAAACAGGGCCATATTTCTACTGTTCGAGTGCAATACAATCCGTCGATCAAATGATGAATCAACCGACAATTATGATTTAGACCCGGGAGTGAGCCGATCCGACGGTAGCCTTTTGGATTGACTGTTCGCTTGCCACATTGGGCGTATACCTAGAAGCACTGTGGGTGGAACTAATGACAACAGTGTCCAGCAACGCGATCGCGCGCCATGACGGCGAATAAAAACGGCCCAGCCAAAGCCGCTGAGATCCCCCTTGAACGCAATCGCCTGTATGAAGCCACTTTTGAGCTGGCACCGGAAGCGATGGCGCTGATCGATATCGATCGTGCCCTGGTGGTCAAAGGCAACGCCCGTGCGCGGCAGTTGTTGCAGGCCGAGAAAGGCTCGGATTGGCCGGAACCAC
>JAXHTV010000047.1 GCA_034189865.1 Pseudomonadota bacterium
CGGAGCGCCGTCTTCGGGTTCATCGCGGCCTGCGCCCCCTTGGTGCCGCCGGCGTTGGCGGAGGCGGCCGACTTGTCGGATGTCTTTGTGAGCTGCCCGAGGCCATTGATACCGGCCCAGCAACCGGGCGGGAGATGCGGGAGCGGAATCGTTCGGCGGTTGCCGGGCCAACGATTGGTGAGTGCCCGCAGCGGTGATGAGGCGGCGGACCCGTTCATTGCAGCCCGTATCGTCGAGCCGAACGATGCACTGATCCGGTAGCGTGTGCCGCCACGCGGCCAGCAGCACCAGTCCGCTGACGAAGACGTAAGTCCCAGCCCGTATCCAAAGAGTCAGTTCGGTTTGGTCAAGGCATTCTTCGGGACGCGGAAGTGAGGCGGCCAGCTCGATGACGCCGTCTGGAAGCCCGGTCGATTGGATTTCCAGCGATTGCGACGGCTTCATGGGGCGGGTCTTGGGTTTCTTTCCGGTCATTATTTTTCTGATCCCCGGCAGTTCGGTAAATTCGTTACGGGGTTCACGGCTGGCCAGGGCGCGATTTCAGGGCGTATGCTGGTTTGGCGTTGACGGATCTGTCGCGGCTGTAGGTCCCTCGGGCCGCTTCCCATCATCACATCTCATTGAAGAAGGAGCAAAGCATGGGTCAAGCGCAATCGTCCGCCTTACGTAAGATCGCCGTGATGACCAGCGGCGGAGACGCTCCCGGCATGAATGCGTGTATTCGAGCTGTGGTGCGATTTGCCCAGCATCACGGCCTGGAGACGCTGGGTGTGATGCGCGGCTACTATGGGATATTGCACAAGGAATTTGTCCCTTTAGGTGCCCGCGACGTGGGAGGGAAGCTCCAGGAAGGCGGCACGTTCCTGAAAACGGCCCGGTTGCCGGAATTCAAGGAAGATGACGTCCAGAAGCGGGCGATCGGTGTGCTCCGTGATCGCGAGATCGATGGCCTGATCGTGATCGGTGGAGATGGCTCCCTAAGCGGCGCCGCGGCGTTGCACCGCCATGGTTTTCCGGTGGTCGGTGTGCCGGCCAGTATCGACAACGACATTTTCGGCACCGATGCGACCATCGGTATGGACACCGCGCTCAACACCATTTTGGAGGCCATCGACCGTTTGCGCGACACCGCCAGCAGTCACGGGCGGGTCTTGATTGTAGAGACCATGGGCCGCAGTTGTGGCTATCTCGCCCTCATGGCGGGTTACACCGGTGGTGCGGAAGTGATTCACATTCCCGAAATTCAACTCTCGCTAGAAGATATCCTCAACGCCGTGGAACAAGCGTGGGAACGAGAAAAAGCGCACGTCATCGTCACCGTGGCCGAAGGCGCCGAACACAAAGTTGACAAAATTGCCCACTATATTGAACAAAAGCATCGTGGATACGAGTGCCGGGTCACTATGCTCGGACATGTCCAGCGGGGTGGCCGCCCGACCCATTTTGATCGTCTACTGGCCAGCCGAATGGGTGCCAAATCGGTGGAATTTTTGCGCCGTGGCGAGGTGGGCACCATGGTGGGACTTCAAGGTACGCAGTTGGTCGCGGTACCGTTACAAGAAGTGCTGGGGCGGACCAAACGGGCGCCCACCCATGAGTACGACATCATCCGCGTGCTGGCGCAGTAACGGCACCGGTTCATCGCGGATGCTCATCCGATGTCGGGTGTTGGCATTGGCGCTCGTTTTGAGCGCGTGTGTCAACACATCCACATCCAACACGCCGCCGGGTCCGATACCGGCGCTTCGCTTTGCCGAATTGACCGTCTCCGGAGGTGTGGCGGGCGTGGATCGCTGCGTGCGCATCGACGCGGCCGGCACACTCAATCTGTGGGATCGACGGGCGGGATTGACATGTCATCGACCGTTGAGTGACGAAGAACGCGTTGCATTCAAAGCGGCATTGGAAGATTTCTGGCGACAGGTTGATTCGGACGAACGGCATGCGGGTCCAGGCCATTGTGCCGATTGTATTTATTATCAGTTGGTCGTTCACGATCGCGGCAAGCGTTTTTCGACAGCGTTCACGGGGCGGGAAGACAAAAACGAAATTTTCGGTTGGGCATTGTCCCGGCTTTTGGTTCGCCAACTGCAGCAGTTCGGCGGATGTGATCGCTCACCCTAGGATGTCCGGCTCAGTACCGGGCACCGTTCGACGATGGTCGATGGACTGTCGGGGCGTGGTCGCGCTTGAAACTCATAACAACGAGATGAATGTTCCGGGAATGTCTATGCGCAGGTTTAGTTCGTTGGCTCGGTTTCCCATTTGGGGCTTGATCGGATGTTTGGCTTTACCGGTCACCGCGTTTGCCGAGGCCGAAACCGCGAACCGTTTTGAGGTCGAAACCGATTCAGTTCGGCTGAGCTTTCGAAGCGGTCCCTCCAACCTTCGGTCCATGGCATTCGATCGTGCCAAACCGGTGCCACTGGCCGGCGTCACTGCTGATACGTCACCGGCAGACAGTGCTCTGGCTGCAGTGGGTCGATATGGTGCTTTATTCGGTCTCGCTGATCCGGTGGCCGACGTTCGTCTGTCCCGAATGTTGATGAAGCCTGACGGAACATCGGCGGTCCGGGTCAATCAGCTGGTCGACGGCATTCCGGTGCTCGCGGGCGAGCTGGTCGTCAACCTGAGTGCAGACCGGCGTGTCCAGTCGATGAACGGTGAAGTGGCCACCGGTATCCGGGTTAAGCCGCGGCCGACGGTTACGCTGGTACAGGCCCGTGAGACCGCGATCAACGCCGTCGCGAAATGGTATCGGATTCATCCGGCAGATTTGCTCGCTACCGATCCGGAATTGATGATCTACGAGCCGTCGCTTTTGCATTACAGTTCGGCACCGGCACGATTGGTCTGGCGTGTCGATGTCACAGCGTCGGTTTCGCAGGGCATTCGCGAATTAATTCTGGTGGATGCCGAGGCCAATACAGTGGCTCTGCATTTCAATCAGGTCGACACCGCTTTGAATCGGGAGACCTACACCCTATCGGGCACCAGTGGACCGTTGCCCGGCAGCTTGGTCTGTGACGAGTCGGCACCGAATTGCACTGAGGGGGGTGATGCTGACGCCGACGCCGCGCACCGGTTCGCCAAAGACACTTACGACTTTTACTTCGACGTCCACGGTCGGGACGGCCTGGACGATGCCGGCATGACCTTGGTTTCCGTGGTTGACTGGAATGACGGCCTCTCCTGTCCCAACGCTTTCTGGAATGGCAGTGAGATGATTTACTGCGACGGTTTGTCGCTGGCCGATGATGTGGTGGCGCATGAACTCACCCATGGCGTGACCGACTACACCTCCGGTTTGTTCTATTACTACCAATCCGGCGCCATCAACGAATCGTTTTCGGATTTGTGGGGTGAATTTATCGATTTGACCAATGGCGCGGGGTCCGACAACCTCGAAGATCGTTGGCGACTGGGCGAAGATATTCCTTCACTCGGAGCCATTCGAGACTTGGCCGATCCTACCGTGTTCGGTGATCCAGATCGCATCACCAGCCCCAACTATTTCACCGGTGCGGGCGATCAAGGGGGCGTTCATTCCAACAGTGGGGTCAACAATAAGGCCGTCGTGCTGTTGGTGGATGGCGGCGATTTCAACGGCCAGACAGTTATGCCGCTGGATGCCGATCCCACGGTGGCGATCGAGAAAGTCGCCCGCATTTACTACGACGCCCAGGTCAATCGGCTCACATCCGGGGCCGACTACGCCGATCTCTACGGTGCTTTGCTGGATGCCTGCGACAGTTTAGTGGGCGCCCATGGCATCACGGTGGCCGACTGTACTGAGCTCAACAAAGCCTTGGATGCGGTGGAAATGGATCAGCAGCCCGTGGCCGGTTTTAATCCCGATGCCGAGTTCTGCCCGGCGGGCCATGTGCCGAATGAGTTTTTCCTGGACGACTTCGAGGCCGGTTTGTCCAACTTTCAGGTGGCGCAAATCGACGATGGTTTGACCAGCAACCCGTGGCAACTGGCGATCGGCTATGCGGCATCCGGTGACTATTCGGCTTGGGTACGTGATATCGACTCGACCTCCGATGATGTCCTGAGATTGAGTTCACCCCTGGTTTTGCCCGCGAACGCCTATCTGCATTTTCGCCATGCGTTCGACTTCGAGTATTTCGATGCCGAACGCTACGATGGCGCCGTGCTGGAGTACAGTCTGGATGGCGGGGTGAGCTGGGCCGATATGTCGCCATGGTTCGATGGCGGTCAAGACTACAATGGCAGCATTTTTTCGGGCGATACCAATCCGCTGGCAGGTCGGGAAGCCTTTACCGCAACCAGCCACGGGTATGTGTCGAGCCGCTATGATTTGCGTGGCTTGGAAGCCGAGAGCTTCTTGCTGCGTTTCCGCGAAGCGAACGATTCACAGGTCAATGGCCCTTTGGGCTGGTTCGTTGACGATGTGCGGATTTCCGTTTGTACGCTCGATGGATCGCCTCCCCAGGCGGATGCAGGGCCGGACCAATCGGTTGCGCCACTGGCTTACGTACTTCTCGATGGGGCCGGGAGCGACGATCCGGACGGCACGATCGTGGGCTACGCTTGGACACAAACGGCCGGTCCGGCTGTGGTCCTGAACGGTGCCGATACCGCTACACCCAGCTTCGACGCACCGGACTCATCGGCCGAGCTAATATTCCAGTTGAAGGTCACCGATGACAAAGGATTGGAAGATACCGATTCGGTGACGATCGATGTGGTCGGCAAGCGCCAGCCTGGTGGGATTTTGGGCCTGCTGTTGGCGATCCTCCGGCTGCCGCTCACCCTGATCCAGGCCATCGTCGGCTTATTCGGTCGATAAGCGATCACCGCTCGGCCGTGTGAGATCCCATTTAACAACACGCACAAGCGGAGTCCTGCTGCCGTGACGGAACACTGGGACTACACACCGAAGCAAGCGGTCGCCTTACAGCGGAGTCTGGCTAGCCGGGTTCAGCGGGTCGACCGGCTGGGTGAGGTGCATCGGGTCGCCGGGGTGGACGTCGGCTTTCCCGAACGGGGCAAGCTGACGCGCGCGGCCGTGGCGGTGTTGGCGTTCCCCTCGCTGGAGCTTGTGGACCACTCGGTGGTCTCGGTCCCCACACGTTTTCCGTATGTGCCCGGATTATTGTCGTTTCGGGAAATTCCGGCCATTTTGGAGGCGCTTTCCGGATTGGCGAGCCAACCGGATCTCATGCTGGTCGACGGCCAGGGGATCGCCCATCCTCGCCGCCTGGGTATCGCCAGCCACTTGGGTTTGGAGCTGGATTGTCCCACCATCGGCGTGGCTAAATCGCGGCTAGTGGGACAGTTCGTCGAACCGAGCAACCACAAGGGAGATTGGACGCCATTGTGTGATGGGGAGGAGGTGATCGGAGCGGTGCTCCGTACCCGGGCAGCCGTCCGGCCGGTTTTCGTCTCCATCGGCCACCGGGTTTGCCTCGAGACCGCGATTCGCTATACCTTGCAATGCACGACCCGTTATCGGCTGCCGGAGACCACCCGATATGCCGATCGCTTGGCCTCTCATGGCGTCGTACCCACCGCGCGTTGAGCGGACCGCCGGGTAAAAAACGCATGGGCGTTCTGCGCGGGCCACGGCCCGACCTGTTAAATAGTGATCCCCAAGGCGACTTGCACGCCGTCCATGACATATTGCGCGGCCAAGGCCGCTAAGATAACGCCGAACAAGCGGTCGACTACGTTGATGCCCGTTTCACCCAGAATTCGTAACAGCGGTCCCGCTGCCAAAAGCACGATACAAGTGAGCGACAGGACCAGCGCCAAGGCAGCCATGACCGCGGCGAAGTGAATGGCGTCGCCCTGGCCCTCGGCCTGTAGCAACAAGACGGTGGTCAAAGCGCCTGGCCCGGCGATCATGGGAAAGGCCAGGGGAAAGACGGAAATATCCGCTTTTTCACGTGCCTCAGCCCGCTCACCCGCGGTGGTCGAGCGCAAGCCCGATTGGCGGGCGAATACCATGTCGATGGACAACAAAAACAGTAGGAAACCACCGGCGACTTTAAACGCCGCCAGACTGATGCCGAGGGCATTGAGCAACCAACCGCCGCTGAACACGAAAAACAACAGAATCGCAGCTGATAACGCGGAGCCTTTCAGGGCCATTGTGCGCCGGTAACCGGGGTCCGAGTCACGCGTGAGGACACCGAACATGGCCGCGACCCCGATGGGGTCGATCACCACGAACAGCATCACGAAAGTATTAAGCCAGTCGGTTAGAATCATGCCGTACTTTAACTCTGACCTCCTTGTCTATAGTTTAAGTGGCTGAGGCGATGCTGGCGCGAGTTTAGGGCAAACGGCCCGATTGAGGCGATCGCTTTTCGGCTGATATCGGCGTTTTAGTCGTCTGCGGAACAAGGACCTGGTTCTAAGGTCGGATCAAAATACCAGTATGCAATAGAGGCTCAACGTTGGCGGCAAAGCTCGATTTGAAAACCTGTCTGGTGATCGGCATATCGTCGCGCGCGCTGTTTGACCTGGAGACTGCCAATCAGGTTTTTGAAGCGGAAGGCGTAGAGGCCTATCGGGATTTCCAGCGAAGCCAGGAAGAGCAAGTTCTGGAGAAGGGCACGGCCTTTCATTTGGTGGAAGCGCTTCTTGGACTGAATCGCTATTCACCGCAGCAACGGCTGGTGGAAGTGATCATCATGTCCCGCAACAGCCCGGATACCGGCTTGCGGATCTTTCGCTCCATCAAGCACTATAATTTGGATATCACCCGCACGGCATTTACCGGTGGGGACCCGCTTCCGCCCTATTTGGCCGCCTACAGCGTGGACTTATTTCTTTCCAAATCGGAGGCCGATGTTCAGGGCGCCATCGACAGTGGATTCGCCGCGGCGTTTCTCTATCCGCCACCGGCCGGTTTCGACCCCGACCGCGACCAGATCCGGATTGCCTTCGATGCCGATGCCGTATTGTTTTCGGACGAGTCGGAGCGGATCTACAAGACTCAAGGTTTGGATGCGTTTGTCGACCATGAACAACGCATGGCGAAGCAGCCCATGGAAGTCGGTCCATTCGCCAAGTTATTAAAAACACTGGCGTATCTCCAGGCGACCGTACCGGCAGAGAAACCACCGGTCCGCCTCGCGATCGTGACGGCACGCAATAGCCCCGCACATGAACGCGTGATACGAACGCTGCGGGCTTGGGATGTGAATGTGGATGAGGCGTTCTTTCTCGGCGGACTGCCGAAAGACCAAGTGCTTAAAGCTTTTCGAGCCCATATCTTCTTTGACGACCAGCATGGACATGTGGATCTGGCGTCCCGTGGCGTGCCGGCCGCAAAAGTCCCGTATAAAAGCGATTCCCCACTTCGAGCGTTGGCGACCGAGGCGTTAACGGCGGATACCGAAGGCGATTCAAATGATCGCCAGGACAAGTGAGATGTCCGATGGAAGTGCGCGGCTTTAGTGAGGCGAGCTTTACCTTCGAGAACAAAACCGTGCCGATCTACCGGCGCGGGGAAGGGCCCGGCGTGGTGGTGATGCACGAGATTCCGGGTATTACCCCACAAGTGGCCCGGTTCGGTCGGCGAGTGGCCGACGCGGGTTTTACCGTGGTGATGCCGTCGCTATTCGGCATGCCGGGAAAACCCCTATCCGTCGGGTATTTGCTGGGCAGCACAGCCCGGGTGTGTGTGAACCGGGAGTTCAGCGTTCTGGCCGCTCGGGGTTCGAGCCCCGTGACCCATTTTCTGCGGGCCTTGTGTCGTCAGGTTCACCAGGACTGTGGTGGTGTCGGGGTGGGCGCTGTAGGAATGTGTTTGACCGGCAACTTCGCGCTGTCCCTCATGGTAGATCCGTCGGTCATGGCACCGGTGTTGAGTCAACCTTCGTTACCTTTCGGGTTGACCCGGCGGCAACGCGCCGCGATTCATGTATCCGACGAGGAATTGGCGGTCATCAAGCAGCGGACCGCCGAGGGTACCCCGGTTCTGGGTTTGCGATTCACCCACGACGTGGCCTGTCGCGCGGCACGTTTCAACACCCTGAGAGAAGAGTTGGGTGCAGGTTTCGAAGCCATTGAGATCGATTCCGGCCCCGGAAACGCTCATGGTATCAAACGCATTGCCCACTCGGTGTTAACGAACGATTTGGTCGATGAGGTCGGTCATCCAACCCGGGCGGCCTTGGATCGGGTGCTGGGTTTTTTTCAACAGCGCTTGAAGCCACCTACGACGCTTTCCTGAAACCTTTCCGCGCGAGTCTCTCGGAAAACGTTTGCTTGATATTCCAGCCACTCAACCCCATGTTGATAACGGATGATTCGAGTCTTTTTCTTCTGAGCCTCAATCACTTACCGGAACACGGGAGGGCGCTTCATGCCGGGATTTCTACTCCGCCTGTTCATAACGGCCATGGGCCTGGGGATCGCTTCCGCGATTGTTCCGGGCTTGATCGTGGCCGATTTCTGGAGTTTGTTGGGCGCGGCATTTTTGCTGGGCTTATTCAATGCCGTCGTTCGTCCGATTCTAATTGTTCTGACGCTGCCGATTACCGTTATTACACTCGGCCTGTTTTTGCTGGTGATTAATGCTGCCATGCTGGCCTTAGTGGCCGCGCTGATGCCGGGTGTGAGCGTTAGCGGTTTTTTAGCCGCCGTTTTGGCTTCGATCATTGTCAGTTTGGTGAGCTCCATGGCGTCTTGGTACATCGGACCACAGGGCCGTGTGGAGATCATGGTCCACCGCGAGTGATCGTCCTCAAGGGGAGCGGCGGTGTGACTCAGCCGGCGGCGGGGATGATTTCCTCGCCGCAATCGAAAATCATTTCGATACCATCGTCGATGGTCCGTTCTATCAATCCCGCCCGGTCGGGCAGCAAACGGTTTTCCAGCTCGGTGAGCTGTTCGTGCGTGGATTTGGTTTTGGGGTTCTGGCTGAGCAAAGCACAGCAGTCTTTGTAAGGCTGGATCGAGATTTCGTAGGTCTCGATCTTGCGTGCCACTTGAATGATTTCTTCTTTATCAAAGGCAATCAGCGGCCGCAGTATGGGCATTTCAGTGGCCTGCGTATGGGCCACCAAATTCTCCAAGGTCTGAGATGCCACTTGACCGAGACTGTCGCCGGTGACCAGGGCCAAGGCGCCGATTCGATGGGCCATGGTTTCTGACAGCTGCACCATGAACCGGCGAAATAAGATCATCTCGTAACCGGTGCGCTGACCGGCCAACGCCAGATCGAAGTGGGTATAAGGCAGCATGAACAGGCGTGTGCGCTGGGTGAAACGGCTGAGCTGACGGGCCAGTCCGACCACGGGGTTGTCCAGCGGGTTTCGTTGTTGGACGTGGCTGGCTGTCATATGCAGCACGTCCACACGGCAGCCACGCCGGGCCATCAAGTAGGCAGCCACGGGTGAGTCGATCCCCCCGGATAGCAGGGCCAGAACCTGCCCGCCGGTATTGACCGGCAATCCCGCCACGCCCTGACGTTTGTCGGCATAGCAATATGTGCCCGCGGGATAGAGATCGACGTGAAAGGTTCGGTCGGGTGTGGTGAGGTTGACCCGTGACCAATCTGTTCGTTCAATGATCAGCGCGCCCAAATGACGCTCCAGTTCGCTGGAGCGCATGGGAAATCCCTTATGACCCCGGCGGACCCGAACTGCGAACGCACCATCCTTTTTAAAATGGGCTTCGGCCAAAGCCAGGGTTTCCGACTCAATGGTGATCAAGCTGGAATCACCTCGCACGCTGGGTAGCCACCGGGCGGGCGCCAGCCAGGAAATGCCCGTGACCTTTGACAAGGCGATGAGCGCCCGCTCGATCTGGTCGGCCTCCGCTTCCGGGACATCCACATGCAAGCGATCGTGATGCCGGGTGACGCGCCAGCGAAGCTTCTCGCGGCGCAAGCGGTGTTTGATGTTCTCTCTCAGGGTCCCTTCGAAATCGCCTCGATTCCGACCCTTTAAAGCGATCTCGCCGTAATGTATGAGAATCCGGTTGGGTGCTAAGGCCATGATTGCTGGTCTGCGCGTTGACGTCGCTTCGGGAGTTTAGGAATCCAAGCGGCGAGCGCTTGAAACGGCGCCTATTAGACCCCGATGGGTGCGATGACGCAAATCAAATCAATTCGATTGTTATCGGTGACAATAAGATAAAACCAAAAACAAGGACGGATGCAGCACTGCGGCGGCATGCGAACGGAGCGATGGGCGAAGAAATCGAAACGACGCGATTTACGCGTGAGGACTATCAGAATTTTCAACACCGGCTTCGGGTGGAAACCGACCTGTTAGAGCAATGGTTTCGCGACGAGGCTTTTGTTAGCGGCGCCAGCGTCGCCGGATTTGAACTCGAAGCCTGCCTGATTGACCGGGAGTACATGCCCGCGCCCGATAATACCGCCGTGCTGGCTCGGTGTGAGCCGGATCGCGTCAGCCCGGAGCTGGCCCGCTTCAACGTGGAAATGAACGGCGACCCCCAGGTATTGGCGGGCGGTGGCTTATCCCGCTTGGCCGACGAACTAGAGCGCAGCTGGTCGGAGTGCCAAGAGGCTGCCGCGGCGCGGAGTTTGCAACTGGCAACGATTGGTATTCTGCCCACCATCCGCCGCGACCATCTGCACGCCGGCAACATGTCGCCGATGAAACGTTATGCGGCGCTCAACGAGCAATTGCTCCAATCACGTCACGCACGTCCCATTCGGCTCGACATCACGGGCGAAGAGGAATTGCATGTGTCTCATCCCAATGTGATGCTCGAGTCGGTAGCGACTTCGCTGCAGATACATTTGCAGTTGCGACCGCACGATGCGTTGCGCTTTTTCCATGCGGCCATGGCGGTATCTGCACCCATGGTGGCGGTCTCGGCCAATTCACCGTATCTGTTCGACCATGATCTGTGGGCCGAAACCCGCATTCCGGTGTTCGAGCAATCCGTCGACTTCCGGGGTGTCGGTGCCCATACCGATGAGCCCTCAGAGCGCGTTTGTTTTGGTCACGGGTATCCCCGCGGATCGCTGATGGCATGTTTTCGAGAGAATCTGGCGGATTATCCGGTGTTGTTGCCCATCCACTTTGACGAGGGCGCAAATCGGCTGCCATGTCTGCGGTTTCACAATGGGACGATTTGGCGTTGGAATCGTCCTCTGATCGGGTTCGACGCGAGCGGTCGGCCCCATTTGCGCGTTGAACATCGGGTGGTTGCGGCCGGGCCTTCCATTCCCGACATGGTGGCCGATATGGCGTTCTTTTTGGGTTTGGTGCATGCCCTGGGCCAAGCGCCCTCGGATGCGAATCGGCAGGACGATTTCGAACAGGTCCGGGCCAACTTCTACGCCGCCGCAAAAGGGGGGTTGGATGCCCGCATCCGTTGGGCGGGAAGCGGACCGGTTCCCATTTCCGATCTGATTATCCAGAAATTGGTGCCCTTGGCCCGGGAGGGGCTGCAGTCATTGGAGCTGGACCCCCGTGCCATCGCCGAGTACCTTGAGATCATTCTCATGCGGGCTCGAACCGGGCGTAACGGTTGCCACTGGCAGCGGGCCTATGTGCGCAAGCACGGCCGAGACATGGTCGCGTTGACGGCCGCTTACCTTGAACGACAAGCCACTCAAACGCCGGTACACGAATGGACGCTATGAGCAGCGATATGACACTTCACGTTTTGGACCATATCCCGGACGGCCTATTGTCGCGGCCGGCCAATCGACTACACGAAGTGCTGGCAGGGCCGACGCTGATTCATCTGCCGGGACGGGAACAGGACACCCTGTTCTTGAGTGTCCTGTTGCATGGCAATGAAGATACGGGTTGGGAGGCGGTTCGTGCGCTGTTGGCCGAGGGGCAGGGGCTGTTGCCGCGGGGGCTGTCGCTGTTTATCGGCAACGTGGCCGCGGCGAGACACCGTATGCGAGCGCTCGACGGCCAGGCGGACTTCAATCGTGTGTGGCCGGGCACTGCAGAAACCGACCGGCCCGAAGCCCGTTTGATGGCGCAGGTTGTGGATGAGGTGACCCGACGGGATTTGTTCGTGAGTGTTGATTTGCACAACAACACGGGCATCAACCCGCACTACGGCTGTGTCAACGTGCTCGATCACCGCTTTTTGCACTTGGCGGCTTTGTTCAGCCGAACGGTGGTGTATTTCATCCGACCTAAGGGCGTACAGTCCATGGCGCTGGCCCCGCATTGCCCCGCGGTGACCATCGAGTGCGGAAAGGTGGGTAGCCCAGGGGCCACTGAGCATGCCCGGCAATATGTCGAGGCTTGTCTGAAGCTGTCGGCCTTGCCCCGTCACGCGGTCGCCGCCTCGGATATCGATCTGTTTCACACCGTCGCGACGGTGACGGTACCGGACCACATCGGGATGGCATTTGAATCGGATGACTCACCCGCCACGTTGCGGTTTGTTGACGACATGGATCATCTCAACTTTCGGGAGTTGCCGGCCGAGACCGTATTGGGTTTTCAGTCGGATCCTTATCAATCACCCTGTGTGCGCGTGACCGATGAAGATGGCCTGGATGTGACCCGTGAGTTTTTTGCCGTCCGCTCAGGGCAGTTGCGTTTGCGCAAACCCGCGTTGCCTTCGATGTTGACGACCAATCCCGACATCATCCGGCAGGATTGCCTCTGCTACCTGATGGAGCGCTACCCGCTGCCGCCGCCACCGTCTCATCATGAGTGAGCACCCGCCATTTCACTTGGCTTTTCCGGTGACGGATTTGGCTGCGACGCGCCGGTTTTACCGGGATGTGTTGGGCTGTGCGCTCGGTCGTGAAAGCGATCGTTGGATCGACTTCGATTTTGCTGGTCACCAAATCACGGCTCATTTGGTAGACACCATGCCTCGCGTGCCCACCAATTCGGTGGATCGGCATGATGTGCCGGTCAGCCATTTCGGGTTGGTGCTGCCTTGGGACGCTTGGGAGGCGCTGGCCGATCGACTGAAAGATGCCAGCGCGGCGTTTTTGATCGAGCCGCACGTTCGTTTCCGGGGGCAGCCCGGAGAGCAGGCGACCTTGTTTCTATTGGACCCCAGCGGTAACGGGTTAGAGTTCAAGTCTTTCCGTCATGCCGAGGGCATGTTCGATCGAACGGGCAGCCATCGCTAAGAAAAGGCAGGGAGACCCCGTGATGGAGCCTCCCTGTCGTTCGGTTTTGGGCTAAATGTCTTGGACGGTCACAGAAGGTGGTGCATCCATGCCGGCGGCGAATGGCACCGGCCCCTCATCGCCCACGGTCGCTGGGAACCAGAGGATCACGCTCAGATCGATATTCAGCTTGCCCACCGGTAGTTTGGTGACCCGCACGCCCATGCGCGGATAGGCGCCTGGGAAGTCTTCAACCTCAAATGACTTTTCCGGTTCGGGGTCGTCTTCGTAATACAGTTCTGCTTCCACCGGCCAATCGGGTGGAATA
>JAXHTV010000048.1 GCA_034189865.1 Pseudomonadota bacterium
GTTGCGGGTGATGCTGAGATGCACGCCGGCAGGGATGGCGATGTTTTCGAGGGCCGCGAGCTGGGCCTCGACCGCGCGGGTAATATCCACCGCGTTTTGTCCGGGTTGTTTGGCGATGGCTAAGGTGACGGCCGCCCGGCGTTGTCCGGGCGGCGCTTCGCCGTGGTAGCCAGGGCCGAAGCCCATGAACGCCGAGCGTTCCGGGATATCGGCGCCGCGCCGGACTTGCGCGACGTCGCGCAAGTAAACCGGACCGTCGCCGTGAACACCCACGACGAGGCTGGCGACTTCATCCACGGTGGAGAGAAAATCGCCCGCCTGTACGGCGATGGTGGTGTTGTTTTCGGTCACCCGGGTCTCGACGCCGGCCAAGTTGCTCACTTGCAGCGCCATCCGCAAACTGGCGAAGTCCAAACCAAAGCCCGCCAGCGCCACCGGGTCCACCTGGACGTGGACCACCCGATCCGGTCCCCCCACAGTGTAAATGTCTCGGGTACCGGGAATGCGTTTCAGCTCCACTTCCAGTTGATGGGCGATTTGCTGCAGTTCTAAAGCGCCCGTTTCGGGATCGTCCGACCACAGGGTCAGGGACATGACCGGGACATCGTCGATACCTTTGGGTTTAATCAAGGGCGGGCCGGCACCGAGGTCACCGGGTAGCCAATCCATATGGGACTGGATCTGGTTATACAGGCGGACCAGCACGTCTTTGCGCTTTTCGCCCACGGCAAACTGAACGGTGACCATGCCCATGCCGGAGCGGGACACCGAGTAGGTGTGTTCGACGCCGACGATTTCCGAAACCACCTGTTCCAGCGGTGTGGCAATTAGGTTCTCCACCTCCACCGCCGATGCGCCCGGATAGGGCACGAAGATATCGGCCATGGTGACGTCAATTTGCGGCTCTTCTTCCTTGGGTGTGATGGCGATGGCGAATAGGCCCATCAACATGCCCACCAGGGCCAGCAGCGGGGTGATTTCGGAAGCCTGGAAGGCGCGTGCGATACGGCCGGATAAGCCCAGTGGTGACCCTGACATCACTCGCTCCGCTGTTGATGGATTCTGGTCACCGTCTCATGCGGTTCCAGGCTGACCCGTTCACCCGCCGCGAGCCCGGCGAGAATTTCCACTTGGCCGCTGTAGACGGTACCCGGGCGCACTTGACGCAGCCGCGCCTGGCCCTGCGCATCAATGACATACACGGCGCGCAGCTCGCTTCGAGTGATCAAGGCGGCGCGGGGAACCATCAGCGCGCGTCGTTCCGCCGTGGGGACATACACTTTGACGAACATGCCGGGATAGAGGGTGTGGTCGTCTATCCCGTTCAGTTCCACGCGCATGCGGAAGGTGTGGCTATGCGGGTCCGCAAAGGGATAGAAAGTCAATTTTTCACTGCGTCTTTCGCTGCCGTCGGGTAGGGAAACGATGGCATAGGTTGCTTGCCGGGCCTGCTGGATCAAGCGTTGCGGGATCTCGGCCGTGACTCGCATCAGGTCGAGCGCCAAACCCGTTAACAGGGGTTGGCCGGGTTGTACTGCTTCGCCGACTTCGACGTGACGCTCCATCAGGATGCCGCCATAAGGCGCGATCACGCGGGTGTAAGAGAGCTGCCGTTCGGCTTGCGTCACCCCGGCTTTGGCCGCTGACAAACCGGCCTGGGCCGATTCAAAGGCCGCACGGGCCTTGTCCAGATTCGCTTTGGGTATCACCCGGTCTTTGTACAGATTCTGGGCCCGCTGATAATCCGTGCGGGTATCGGTGAGCGTGGTTCGTGCGCTGGCCAGACGGGCTTTGGCTTGCTCCAGCCGGGCGCGTTGTTCGGTGTCATCGATTTCCAGAATCAGCGCACCCTGTGGAACGTAGTCGTCCACTTCGGGATAGATGGCGGTGACCTGGCCGGCGGTTTGTGCCGAGACGGTGCTTTGTTTCACCGCCTCCAGCATGCCGTCGAATGCTTGGAGGATGGGCAGCGCTTGGTATTGAGCGACTGCCGTCGCGGATTGGGCGGCCCCTAGACCCGGGGTGACTAGCAGCCAGGCCAAGACCCAGAATTGAGTGAGTCGACTCGACGACATGATTCCTCCAGCGACATTGACGAAATGGGCCGCATTAAATTAGATAACTCTAATATTAGAGTATTCTCATTTTCTTGGCCAGAGATTTGTGATGGGGTCCGGCCGAGCGCCCGAAGCGATGAACCTTTGCCAGATATGCGGGCATATCGCATTTGCGTTTCAAGCCATTGGCATTCATATAGCGCACTTTGCCGAAAATCGCCCGCTCCGGCCACGGCCGGTCATGCTGGCCGAATATCCAGGCCACGTTGGCATAGCTGTTGGCCGACAAACCATCCAGAAAATAGCGGTTGTTCAGTTGCAGGCAGGCAGCAAAGGCATCTTCCGGCGTGGCCGACCACTCGAGAATTTTCTTGCCCCAGTACATGCGCATGTGATTATGCATGTAACCGGTGAGGATGGCTTCGCGCATCGCCGCGTTCCAATACTCATCGTGGGTCCGGGCGGTTTCCAGTTCGGCGATGTCGTAGGTGAACTCGCGCTGATCGGCCCGGTGATCGTCCAGCGTTGCCCGGGCCCAAGCGGGCAACGCGGAATACTTCCCGTAATCGGGCGTATACCACACGTAGTTGTGGGCCAGTTCGCGGCGGACGACGAGCTCCTCCAGAAAGCTTTGCCGGTCGTCGTCTTTCCCGGTGTTCGATTCCCGAACCGTGATCGCGATTTCCACCGGCGAGATCTGACCGTATTGCAGGTAAGCACTGAGCTGAGAGATGGCATCGAGATGGGGCTGATTGCGCCGATCCGCGTAGCCGGCCAAGGTTCCGCGGCTGAACCGGGCCAGGCGAGCCCGCGCCTGACGGGTGCCGCCGGAAAAAAAAGAAGGCACCGATGCGACCTGTCCGCTCATAGTCAGCCGCGTCAGAAGGGCATCGATATTCTCCAGTGACTCTCCCGGCAGATCGCTGGCGGTGTGGCGATGGGTGGGCTCTGCATCGGCTTCGCGAACCAAAAACGGTGTGAGGAGTCGGTTCAGCTTGGGACGCAGGGTGCGGGCGGCCACCTCGGCCTTGGTGCTGGCATGGTCCACCGGAACGATCGAGTCGGCGTCGACTTCGTAGACCGCGCACGCCGCTTGTTCGGCCAGCGCTTGTCGCCATCGGCGCAGCGGGGCCAGGTAGGCGCGATCACACACGATCAATGCCGCTCGTTGGCCAAGATCCCGCGCCACCTCCGGCGGCGGGCCGATGCGGCAGACGAAACCAATCCCGCGCGTGCGGAGCGATTCGGCTGTCTCCCGCAGGCCTTCCAGCATGAAGCGATAATGCCGCGCTTGCGCTTCGGGATAGTCGCCCATGAGTCCGAAGGCCACCACCACCGGTTTGCCCAGGTGATTGGCCCGCTCGACGGCGAAGTTCAACGCGGGGTTGAAAACAGCCCGTTGTGATTGCTGCATCCAGTAAAGAACATAATCGCCCGCCACCGCGGTTCGTCCGTTAAGCAGCTTGATGCGTTCCGGGTGAACCCAACACTGAACCATGGCTATTCCTTGAGTTCTCGGGTGAGCCGGCATTCGGGTGATCCCCGGCTCATGATAAGATCGCCAAGCCATTCTACGTGAAGCGAAAAGCGGGAGAAGTTCATGTTTCCAGGGGTCCACTTGGCGGCAGTGGTCGGTGCTGCGGTGCTACTGGCCGGATGCAACACAGTGTATTACGAAGCCATGGAATCGCTGGGGTACGAAAAGCGCGATTTGTTGGTCGGCGAGGTGGAAGATGCCCGCGATGCACAGGAAAAAGCCAAGGAGCAATTCGCCGACGCGTTGGAAGAGTTCACCGCGCTGACCGGATTCGAAGGCGGGGATCTGGAGCGGGTTTACCGGCGTTTGAATAAGGAGTATGAACGCAGCCTCGGGCGGGCGGAGGATGTGCGTGCCCGTATCACTGATGTGGAGCGGGTGGCGGAGGATTTATTTGCCGAGTGGTCCGCCGAGTTGAATGCTTACCAGGACCGGCGGCTGCGCGCCCGCAGCGAGCAGCAGTTGCGGCAGACCCGGGGCGAGTATGATCGCTTAATTGCCGCCATGCGCGCGGCCGCGGCCCGTATGACGCCGGTGTTGGAAACGCTGCAGGATCAGGTTTTGTATCTCAAGCACAATTTGAATGCGCGGGCCATTGCCTCGCTCGAAGGCGAAGTGGACAGCCTGGAGGGGCAGGTGCGGACCTTGATCGACGAGATGGAGGCCGCCATCGAAGAGGCCAATCGATTCATCAACGCCGTCGCGGCCGGTTGATGTCCGGTTCAATGTTCGATTTCGATATCAAAACGGAGTGCGTTTGTGTCTGAAGCCAAAGTCGGTTTCGTGAGTTTGGGTTGTCCCAAAGCGTTGGTGGACTCCGAACGTATCCTGACCCAGCTAAGAAGCGAAGGGTATGCCATCTCGCCGAGCTACCAAGATGCCGATGTGGTTGTGGTGAACACCTGTGGTTTTATCGATGAAGCGAAAGCCGAATCGCTGGATGCCATCGGGGAAGCGCTGCGGGAAAACGGCCGTGTCGTGGTCACCGGCTGTCTGGGCGCCCAGGCCGACGAGATTCGCCAGCGCCACCCGGGTGTGCTCGCCATCACCGGACCTCAGGCTTACGAGGAGGTGATGGGTGCCGTTCGCGCCCACACGCCCGTCCCGGCGCCGCACGATCCCTTCGTCGATTTGGTGCCGCCCCAGGGCGTGAAGCTGACGCCGCGTCACTACGCTTACTTGAAAATCTCCGAAGGCTGCAACCACCGTTGCAGCTTTTGCATTATCCCGTCCATGCGCGGTGACTTGGTCAGCCGGCCCATCCACCAGGTGTTGGAGGAAGCCAGCCGTCTGGTGGATGCCGGCGTTCGGGAGTTGTTGGTCATCTCCCAAGACACCAGTGCCTACGGGGTGGACGTGAAATACCGCACCGAATTCTGGAACGGCCGTCCTTTGAAAACCCGAATGCGCTCTTTGTGCGAAGCCTTGGGTGATTTGGGCGTGTGGGTGCGACTTCACTATGTGTACCCCTATCCGCATGTGGACGAGGTGATACCGCTGATGGCCGAGGGGCGAATCCTGCCGTACTTGGATATCCCTTTTCAGCATGCCAGCGGACGCATTCTGAAAGCCATGAAACGACCCGCGGCTTCGGAAAAAACCCTGGACCGGATTCAGCAATGGCGGCGTGAATGCCCGGATTTGACGATTCGCAGCACGTTTATCGTCGGCTTTCCGGGCGAGACCGAGTCGGATTTTGAGGAATTGTTGGATTTTCTCCAGCAGGCCCAGTTAGACCGTGTCGGTTGTTTCGCTTATTCGCCGGTGGACGGGGCAGCCGCCAACGCATTGCCGAATCCCGTGCCCGAAGTTGAAAAACAGGAGCGTCTTACGCGATTCATGGAATTGCAGGCCCAGATCAGTCATGAGCGCTTGCAGGCCAAAGTTGGTCGTGAAATTCAGGTATTGATCGATGAGCCGGCGGAAGGTGGCTATATTGCCCGTAGCGAAGGCGACGCGCCGGAGATCGATGGCTTGGTTTACGTGCGCTCCGCGCTGTCGCGGCATCCCGGCGAGTTGATCCGTGTCCGGGTTGAATCCGCCGACGAACACGATCTCTGGGTCGTGGATACAGCGTCGAGGTGATCCCGCTATATGCAATTTTACTGCCGAATTAAAAAAAACGCCGTAATTCCTTAAGTTGTGGTCTCGGTAAGCCGAAATAACCGTGGGATCTCCCGTTTTGCGACATGCGATACGTTCCGGTGTCGTCGCGGCGGGAGGCGAATCAATCCATGGTTTATAGCGAGGGCATCGTGACGGCAGCCGCAGCAGTGAGAGCACCCCAGGAAGAGGATCTTCTGCGTGTTCACCCCGGTGACGTTCTGCAATTGCAGATCGCCAACCGGGACGACGAGGAAGATTCCCGTTACTACGTTCGCGCCATCGGCTATGTGCCTAACCGCAGTATCATCGTCTCCGCACCCGTGAAGGACGGGAAAGCGGTTCGGCTGATCAACGGTTGTCCCTTGGTGGCGCGGGTACTGTCTGCCCACCATGTGCGGGGTTTCAACTGTATTGTCTTGTACTACGCCAAGCAGCCGTATCCCTACATGCACTTGAGCATTCCCGAGGCCCTGGAGGCGGTGAAGTTACGTCAGGCGCCGCGGGTTCAGGTCAGCTTGGTGGCGGCCGTACGTCACAATATCCAGGCCGGCCAGAAAATGACCTTGCCGGTTCGCATTGCGGATCTGAGCACCACCGGCGCGTCGTTAAGAACGCGCGCATCGTTGGGCCAGATTGGCGATGACCTGTCTTTGTCGGTGGAGCTGCCCGTTGCCGAATCCACCCATGTGTTGTCGGTTAACGCTCATGTTCAGGGGATTGATCCGCCCGACGCGGCCGGCGGGCCCGAGAGTGCGCTATGGCGAACCGGGATTCAGTTCGAGGATTTGAAGGCCGAAGAGAAGCTCAAGTTGCATGGCTTTGTTTTCGAACGGCTGTTCTATGGGAGTCGCTGATGATCGGCCACGAGCGCATGCGCCCAATCCAGAATGTCCCGAACACGCGCATTGAGCAAAACGCGCGCCCGTTCGTAGGGCAACCAGCGAAACTCATGATGTTCCGGTTGGCCCAGTTCCGGATTCACCGCTAAAACGACCGCTTTATCGGGTGATTCGGCCACATAATATCGCGCCACTTTGTTTTTACTGTAGGGGGGCGTTTCCCGGAATACGTCCCCCCAACGAAAAATCAGCCGCGACAAGCCGGTTTCCTCTTCGACTTCCCGTACTGCGGCAGCCAGCGGGGTTTCGTCCGGAGTGATCTCCCCTTTGGGAAAGTCCCAGTAGCGAAAACACCGAAGCAGTAGATACTGCGCCGGCTGGTCGGTTGCGATATGGACGACAACCACACCGGCTGAGCGGCGTCGTATAGGTATAGATGGCATCGGGCGAAGGCTCGCATGAAATCTGACGATCACCATGCCAGTCCCGGCCGGGATGTCAAGCGAGAGCCTATGGCTCAGTCGGTCGCACGCTCGTGCCAGCCCAGTTTCGGCCGCACGTCTACCCAAACCAACCGGTGATCGGAGCTGGGGAAGGGATACTCGCCCACCAAATCAAACAGCGGATTGTTTTCCGTCGGCCAAAATACCCCCGCGCGATGAGTCTTCAATTGATATGAAGGCAACACGTAATCCACCCGCAAGTTGCCCGGGGTGCCATCGGCGAAGTCGGCCGTGTCGAATGCCGAATCGGCCAGTTGAAGGGCATTAATCTCGCCTTGGCGGGCCGCGGCATCGGGTCCGCCTTCGCTGGCCGGTGTTTTTCGGGTGTTGATCTTTGGATGGTTCAATAACAGCCAGGCCGGACGGCCGGTACTGTCGCCGTCGAATGGATCGGCATTGAGGTCACCCATCACGACAAACGACGCGCCGGGTCGAAGACCGCCCCGTTTGCCGCTGTCATCGTAGACGTAACGCGAACGCAGCGGCGAGATGTAGTCCGCCCAAAAGCGGATTTCATCGTGATTTCTCAGGCCGTTACGATCTTCCGTGCCGTCGAAGACCGGCGGTGTCGGGTGACTGGCCAACACATGGACGATCCGGTTGTGAATCCGAATCGGTACATCCCAATGGCTCTTGGAGGACAAACGGACCGCTTCCAGCTCTGCGGACGAATACCAATCCAAGGGGGCGTCCGAGGTGGGGTCGTCCGGTAACAAGGCGCCGGGCATATCTTTCCACCGGAAGTTCTGGAACGTTCTCGCCTGGGTGTTTTCAATGGGGTATTTCGACAGCAACACCATGCCGAACTGCCCTGGAAAAAGCCCGAAGCCATAGTTGTCACCCGGCCCCGTCGTGTCGCCGTCATTGTCCAGATCAAACCCCGATGCCAAGCCGGTGTTGGAGGGCGCGACAAAGACATAGGGATAATCGATGGCGGCGGCGCCGTTCTGGGATCTGCCAAGATAATTTCGTTGGAACAGCTCGACTGCCAAGCCGTTCGGGTCGAAATCGAACTCGTTGATCAGCAGGACATCGGGCGCCGTGCGTTGGATGATTTCAGCCACTGCCTGAGCCTGGGCGTTGTCCGCCGTGGTCAAATCCGCGATCAATTCGCCGCTGGTGTTGCGATTGAGGGCAGCGTTGAAGGTCGCGAAGCGAACGGTATCCGAGGGAGCGGCGGATAAATCGAAAGCCATAAGCGCGAGGCTCACGCTGGCCATCTTCCAAAGCTTGAGGTGGCGCACGGTGATCGTCTCCTGCGGCGGGCTGAACATGGCCGTCAACTTAGACGCGTCGCGTGGCAACGTCGTGAGGGTTCCGTTGCATTCAGGTGACAGGGCACTTCTGCTAGATTGGACTGTCTCACAGCCAGTTAAACCGTGAGTTGGGAGGTCGCCGTGGGTTGGTTCGGGGAAAATAAACGCCGCCTGCCGAGCGCCGCAGAGGCGCTTCCGGGACGATCGTCACCGATGAAAGTGCCTTCGGCGCATTTCGTCAATGGGAATCCTTTGCAGCCGCCGTTTCCGGACGGTGTGCGCGGTGTGCAGTTCGCGATGGGTTGTTTCTGGGGCGCCGAGCGCGGATTCTGGCAGCTTCCGGGGGTGTATACGACCGCGGTGGGCTATGCCGGGGGCTTCACGCCCAATCCCACCTACGAAGAGGTATGTAGCGGACTGACAGGGCATACCGAGGTGGTGTTGGTGGTCTACCGGCCGGATGAGATCACGTTCGCGAAGCTTTTGACGGTATTTTGGGAATCCCATGACCCGACCCAGGGCCTGCGGCAGGGTAACGATGTGGGTACCCAGTATCGTTCGGCGATTTACTGTTCAACTGAGAGTGAGTTGGCTGAGGCTGTCGCCTCGCGCGAGCGGTATGCCGAGCGATTAGCCGCTGCCGGTTACGGTCCCATTACCACGGAAATCCGCCCGGCCACGGCGTTCTACTATGCCGAGGCTTATCACCAGCAGTACCTGGCAAAAAACCCTGGGGGTTATTGTGGTTTGGGAGGGACCGGCGTCGCCTGTTCGGGTTGATGCCCGCTCGCCTGGTTGGCGTTTGGCGGTGCCGATGAACTCGGTTTAGGCGATTTCGACGGGCGAGTCGTTGCGGCCCACTTCCAGGTGCCGGTGTCGTCTCGGCAAAAAACCTGGATCGACATGCCATGCCCTTTGCGCGCCCGGTTGATCAACTGAACGCGACGGCAGCGGTGGCCTTGTTCTTCATAGGTGCTGAGCGGGATGATATCCCCTTCGGCCCCCGTCGTGGGGTTCTGCCAGCTATACACTTCGCCGTCTTCGCCCTCTTTCAACGCGTCTTGCAGGGTTTGCTGCAACAAGGCGAAATCTTCCTCCGTGAACTGGGCGACCGGTGCATCGCGCAAAAAATTTAGCGGAATTCCAAGGGCGGCCTGCGGAATGACAAGCGTAAGAAGCAGAAATGGCCAAATGATACGCATGGCGGATTTTCCTTTTGAGCGTATTTCGGCGACGGCACCTTAAAGAATCAGTTCTGTGTCCACAGACCAATGCCATTACATACCGTCGCGTTCGTATATTCCAAGTTCATTGAGCCGTTGCCGCATCTCGCCGGGATCGGCGAATACCGCGATGGCGCCGCTGTGGGTCAGTTCGCTGTCGGCAAAGCCGCCGGTCAGGAGCCCCGCCGCTTGGGCGCCAGCAAGCCGGGCGGCGGTCATGTCCCAGGGGCTGTCGCCCACCACGACTGTGGTGCCGGGGGCGTGACCTAAGCGTTCTGCCGCGGTCATAAACAGCTCCGGCGCCGGTTTGGCCTGGGCGACGTCGTCGCCGGAGATAATGGGTACCTCGGAGGGCAACTCGAGCAATTTGAGGGAGCGCTCGGCTTCTTGGATGCGACTGCTGGTGGCAATGGCGAACGGATGTTGCATCGCGGTCAAGGCGGCCAGCAACGCCTTCGCGCCCGGCAGCGGTTGGACCCGCTCCTTGTAGGGTTGAAAATGGGCGCCATGAAGATCGATCAACCGGGATTCCCGCTCACGGCTCAGCGTCAGGCCGTTTTCCCGCAGCACGGATTGAACAAACAGCGCCGAGCCCATGCCGATTTTTCGATGGATTCGCCACAAGGGCAGATCAATGCCGTCCTCGTGAAAGGCGGCTTGCCAAGCCAGGACGTGGTAGTAAACGCTGTCGACTAAGCTGCCGTCCAGATCCAGAAGCAAGGGCGGAGCGAAGTTCAATATGACCTCCCGGTGGGAATATGCAATCGCTGTGGCGGTGGTCACCGCGCGGAGTGTGGGTCATCCTAATGGCTGTTCGCGGGAGTTGCCAGCGTCTGCCAGTATGACACTGAACTTGCGTGATCGTTGATGTGGATGACGCCAGTAAAGAGGGACGCCATGCAAACCGAGTCACGGACATTTACCACCCCGGAAGGCCATCGTCTGGCTGCCCGTTTGGATCTGCCCGATGGTGATGTCAAAGCGTTCGCTTTGTTCGCCCACTGTTTCACCTGCGGCAAGAATCTAAAATCGGCAACCCATTTAACGCGCGTATTGGCGCAACGGGGTATTGCCACGCTACGGTTCGATTTCACCGGACTGGGCGAGAGCGAGGGTGATTTCGCCGATACCGGATTCGCTTCCAATATTTCGGACGTGGTGGCGGCAGCCGCCTTTCTGGAGGCGGAATACCAGGCTCCCCAGCTGTTGATCGGTCACTCCTTGGGCGGTGCTGCGGTGCTTCAGGCGGCACAGCAGATCCCCTCGGCGCGGGCGGTGGTGACCTTGGGTGCGCCGAGTTGTCCCGATCATGTGTTGCATCTGTTGGACGGGGAACGGGAAACCATCGAGCGGGAGGGCAGGGCAGAGGTCCAGATCGGGGGGCGACGCGTAACGGTGGGTGCCCGTCTGGTGGAGGATCTTGGCGAGAGCCGGATGCGTGAGGTCATCCACAAACTGGGCCGCGCGTTGCTGATCCTGCACTCACCGTTCGATGAGGTGGTGGGGATTGACCACGCAACCCGGATTTTTACAGCCGCTTTGCACCCGAAGAGTTTCATCACCCTGGACCGGGCCGATCATTTGTTGACCGACCGGGCCGACGCCATCTACGCCGGCGAGGTGATCGCGGCGTGGGCGTCTCGCTATTTGGCGCCGACTGAAGAGGCGGAGCAACCGGCGGCGGACGAGGGTGAGGTTTTGGTCAGCACCGGCCGCGGCCATTACCGAACGGAAATCCAGACGCGACATCACCGCTTGGTTGCCGACGAGCCGACCGAGCTCGGTGGCACGGATGCGGGTCCAACGCCTTATGGCTATCTATTGGCGGCCTTGGGTGCGTGTACCTCCATTACGCTCAGAATGTATGCCGACCGCCGGAAATGGCCCTTGGAGGCGGTGAAGGTGCGGCTTCGTCACCGCAAAGTGCATTGCGAGGATTGCCTGGATCCCGATACCCGCG
>JAXHTV010000049.1 GCA_034189865.1 Pseudomonadota bacterium
AACCGGGCCAAACGGTCCGCATAGTCGCGAGCGGCACGGGCGTCGTGAATCGAACAAGGCCCGACCACAACAAGCAGACGATGCTCTTGCCGATCCAAAATCTCCTCAATGGCACGACGGCCATCCAATATCGTGCGTTGCGCCGACTCGGACACGGGAATTTCAGCCTCGAGTTCACTCGGGGGCACCAGCAGATCCTGCGCGACGACGTTTAAATTTTTGAGCACATCTTCCGACATAATGTTTGTTCATTCCGGTGGATCGTTCAGCCGCGAAATCGCCCGTACGGCAATGGATCTTAGGCCAGCTGATCAATGAAAGCGTTCTAATTTAACCCCTTGGCGTAAAATGCGCGAGCACAAACCACGCTGAGTGGCCATTTTCGTTGATCGTAGATCAGAATCCAGCCCCCTTCGCGAACCATTCACGCCAAACGTGGTCTTAAAGATATAATCAGCGGGTCAGATCGTTTACCGGATCAGGATTTGTGCGGCTACTGCCCTTCAGAACGGATCCCTGACGCTTGGAAATACGGCATCTGACCACACACAGAGAACAAAGCGTGTAATTCATGCAACAACGACAACGACTTAAACTGCTTACCTACAATATACAGGTCGGCATCGAAACCAGTGCGTATCATCACTATTTCACCCGGGCATGGCGCCATGTTTTGCCCTGTCCGACGCGGCAGGAAAACTTAAATCGCACGGCAGAATTGCTCAGCGAGTACGACATGGTCGCACTCCAGGAAACCGACGCGGGAAGTGTCCGAAGCCGCTACGTAAACCAGGTGGCGTATCTGGCAGAGCGGGCAGGTTTTCCTTTTTACTGGACTCAGGTGAACCGAAACCTCGGGCGATTCGCGCGACACAGTCTGGGCTTTCTTAGCCGCTACGAACCGACCGATGTCGAAGAGGCGAGGCTGCCGGGCCGAATCCCCGGTCGTGGCACGATGCTGGTTCGCTTCGGGCACGGGGACGACTCACTGCTTGTGGTGGTGGCGCATTTATCCTTAGGCCGCCGATCTCGTCAACAGCAGCTGGCGTTCATTCGCGAACGAATCGGGGATCATCCCCACGTTGCACTGATGGGCGACCTCAACTGTGGATCGGCTGACGTGATTCACGCCAGCGCCCTTCGCGACACCAAGCTGCGAGGTGGTTCTCATGGCGTGGCCAGCTATCCTAGCTGGCGGCCTAAGCGTCACTTGGACCACATTCTGGTCACGCCCGGCTTGGAAATCCATCACAGCCAGGTCGTTCAACATCACACGGTTTCGGATCACTTGCCGCTGGCGATGGAACTGAGCCTACCCGATAAGCTGCTATTGCAAACCGCTCCCGTGAAGTCCAATTGACCAGCGCGTCACCAGGGCCCAACCTACAAAAAAAGGATCCCAAAACGGGATCCTTTTTAGCTTTTAATCCACCGTAAACGGGGATGATGATTAGCTGGTAACGGTAATCCGACGAGGCTGCACGACCGGCTTTTTGGCGATCCGAACTTCTAACACGCCGTGGCGACTGTTGGCCACCACGTTTTCCGAATCGATGGTATCCGGCAAGCTAAAGCGCCGATGAAAGCGCCCCTGAGGCCGTTCGAATCGCCGAAAGCCCGATTGCTCCGGTTCTTCCGCGATATGCCTTTCACCTTGGATATTCAAAATTCCTTTCTCCAGCGTGATTTCAATCTCATCCGGATTCACGCCGGGCAAGTCTGCCAGCACCACGTAGGCATCGTTTTCTTCGCGAATGTCCATAGCCGGTGCCCACTGACCAGTTGCGACTCGCGATCGATCATCCGAGACCAAGCCAAAATCCCCGCCGAACACACGGTCCATCTCACTTCGCATGTCACTCAGGGAACGCCACGGATCGAAACGTACGACACTCATCTCCACATCTCCCATATTTCAGATCAATTTGCGCCTTTCATCAGCGCTTGACTTGGATATGGGGCTGACCGGATCGGTTTCAAGGGGATGTTAACCGGCCCGCACGCGAATTAAGCCTTCTTGTGCGCAACTCGCGATCAAGGTGCCATCCTGGGCGTATAGGGACCCGCGGTTGAATCCGCGAGCCGCTGCGGCCGAAGGGCTGTCCATCACATACAACAGCCATTGGTCCATACGGAACGGACGATGAAACCACATGGCATGGTCCAAGCTGGCACCCTGGAGATTGCCTTGCATGAAGGTAATACCGTGGGGCAACAATGATGTCCCCATAAAATTGAAGTCCGACGCATAGGCCAACAAGGCCTGATGTAAACAAGGATCATCCGGCAATTCGCCCGCAGATCGAATCCACACTTTATTTTCCGGCGCGCGTTTTTCCGGTGCAAAAAAATCCACCGGGTTGACCGGCCTCATTTCGATCCCCAGGTCTCGATCGATCAATTTCCGCAGGGGTGCGGGCACCCGCTCGGCAAGCTGGGAACGAAGCTCTCGCTCCGATTTGAGCGTTTCGGGCGAGAGCGCATTCGGCATCGGCATCTGGTGCTCCAGACCGTCTTCGATCGCCTGGAAGGAAGCCGACATCACGAAGATCGGCCGGCCGTGTTGAATCGCATGCACGCTGCGGGTGGTGAAACTCCTGCCGTCCCTGATGCGATCCACTTCATAAATGATCGGCGCTCGCATGTCACCGGGCCGCAAAAAATACGCGTGCAGTGAATGACACATGCGATCAGTCACCGTCCTCTGCGCAGCGACCAACGCCTGACCCAAAACTTGCCCGCCAAAGACACTGATGCCGCCTAAGTCTGTGCTTTGGCCGCGAAACAAGTCATCCTCCAGCCGCTCGAGATCAAGCTGTGCAAGCAAATCGCTTAATGCCACCGTTGACATCCACCTACCCCAGGTCCGTCAAAACGCTTGATGCGATTATCCCTCAAGCGGATTTTTTCGATGTGTAGTCGTAGTAATAGTAATACCCGTACTGGCCACCCCGGCGCCGACGCTTCCCTTGTTCATAGGCATTAAACAGTGCACCGGTGACCTGGACGCGGTTGTTGCGCAGCACTTTGAGAACCTGTTCGGTCTCATCCAACGTACTCTTGTCCGCCCGAACCACAATAAACACCGCCCCCGCATGGGCACCGATGATACCGGCATCAGCGACCGCCAGAACCGGCGGCGTATCGATGAATACGTAGTCGTATTCCTCACGAACACGATCCAAGAGCGCCTTAAACGTCGAGCTCATGAGCAATTCGGCCGGGTTGGGCGGGATCGTTCCTGTACTCAACATCGACACTTTGCCTTGCAATAATGGCTTAGTCACCGCGCCCACCTCGTAGCGCCCGGCCAATACATCGGACAATCCGGGCGCCCGTGGCTCACCGGCATATTCGTGTAAGTGCCCGCGACGCATGTCGGCATCGATCAACAGCACACTGGAGCCTGCCTCACCCAAGAGATAGGCTGTGTTGACCGAAACGAACGATTTACCGCTGCCCGGCGCATCGCTGGTGATGGCAATGATGTTCTTCTCACTTTCCATCAAGGCGAAATGTAAGCTGGTACGCAAGCTCCGGAGACTCTCAGTCACCAGATCTTGGGGCTCATCGCGGGCAATCACCGGTAACGGCAATCCGCGCGATTGTGCTTTACGTCGCATTCGCTTCTGACTGGTGCTGTAAGGGATTACCGCGTAAACCGGTAAACCGAACCGGCTTTCGATCTCCTTAGGATCCGCCAGACCGGCCTTCAATGCATTGCGTGCGAAAACCGCGAGAATCCCAAGGAACAAACCCAAAAACAAGCTCAGCGCCGCAATCAGGCTCTTTCGCGGTTTAACCGGCTCTTCGGGCACCGGGGCCTCGTCAACAATTCGAACGTTACCCAAGGTTCCCGCCTTGATCACCCGCAACTCCTGCGCTTTGTTAAGCAGCCCGGTATAGAGCACTGTTTGCACTTCCACTTCTCGCTGCAGCCGCAGTACCTGTTGTTGCGTTTCGGGTAAAGACTTAACCCGCGCATCCAAGTCCCGCTTGACGGACAAAAGCTCACGCTCCTGGGAAGTCAGCGCGATCATGGCCGGGTGCTGGCTGGCAAAGTTTTGCTCCATTTCCGCGCGCTTGAGTTGCAACTCCGAGAGACTTTTTTCCAAATCGACCAACTGGCTGAGCAAAGCGGCGGTCTCGCCCGTGAGATCAAGACTTTCATTATTTTTTCGGAACAGATTGAACTCCTGCTCAGCGGCTTCGAGTTCACGCTTCAACTGAGGGAGTTGTTCTTCCAGAAACTTCAGGCTCTCCCCAGCCTGAGCGGACCGGCGCTCCACGTTTTGACGAAGATAGGTATTGGCAATGGCGTTGAGTATCCTGGCCGCCTCTGCGGGTTTTTCGCTTTCCAGCGACACCCGCAAAATGCCGGTGCCCTTTCCTTGCTCGGCAACGGACAAGGCTTCAGACAATCCGCCGACCGTTTTCAACCAGCTACGTCGCGTGACGTCAAAGTGGGTACCGGCTCGTGCCCGCAATTCGCGGACGAAAATCTCCACCTCACGCCCCGTATCCGGGCTCTCTTGGCGGGCGACCTCGCCGACGCGGCCCTGGAGCAATTCATGACCCTCGGGATCATACAAACGGAAAGTATCGCCATCGCCGGCGACCAAAGCCAAGGGTTGGCCGAGCAACTCGCTCGGCACTTTTAGGCGGGTAACCTGGATTTTCTCCCCGCCCCAGGCGAACTGTTCCAACCCGAACCACGGTGCTTGGGGGACGGGTTCGTCCGCCAAACGGGCAATAAAATCGCCTACCACGGGAAAATGAGCAGGTTTGCTGACGACATCCAACCCGAGTTGGTCCACCACTCGGCCGATGACAAACCGGGATTTGAGGATCTGGATCTCGGCTTCGGCCGGCGGTTTCTCGCCTGATAACAGCGCCAATTCTTCCAATCCGGGAAGCCCCGCACCGTCCTGCTCCATCTGCAACAAGACATCAGCCCGAAACACCGGCTCGGACAGGATAGCTAACGCCAATCCGCCCAGGAACACGACGGTGGCAACCAACGCGATCAGCCAACGACCTTTATGAAGGGTATCCAGCAACTCCTGGAGATCGATTTCGTCATCCAGGTAATCCGGCTGGGCAACCGCGGAATTGGGGGGTTCCGGCAATTGCGTCATAGTTTCACTTCGCTCCGTTCTACCGTACCGCCCTCAATCGCTGATCAGCCGCTCCACTTGGAACAAGGCCGAAATCGTGGGCAAGATCTGCTGCATAATGCGATTCCAACGAACCAGTTCGGAGCTGGACACATAAACCACATCACGAGGCTCCAACTCAAACGCTTCGGCCAACACCAAGGCCGAGGCTTGATGGACGTTTAGATGAAATATCTGCGCTTGTACCGCTTGAGACTCTGGCGGCGCGTCGTCCCCCTCATAGGGGCGGGCTCGAATCACGTAAACGCCTTTGGTGTTAGCCGTCGCGAGATCAAACCCCTCGGCGTCACTAATGGCTTCGGCCAAAGTCAAACGACCTTTGTTCATATAAACGGTGGTTTGTTCACCCACCTCACCCATCACAAACACTTTGTTTCGATTGTTGTCGGGAATGTATAAAACATCGCCATCGTGCAACAGTGCGTTGCCCGTGCCCGACGAGTACAAGGCCAGAATGTCGATGGGCACACTGTCGCCCGATCGGCTTAAAATGGCGTCCCGCTTATCGGCCAACTCGTTGAAACCGCCGGCACGGTTGATGGCATCCATGATGGTGAGTGGCTGGTCTGTGATCCAAATAATTCCCGGCTCAACCACTTCGCCGGTGACGTAAACCTTTTGGCTACGAAAGTCGACAACACGCACGTCTACTTGTGGACTGGGAATATAGGGCCTCAAGGCACGCGTAATCTCTCCACGGATTTCTTCCACGGTGTGACCGGCAACATGAATCACACCGGCATACGGAAAAAATATCGTGCCATCTTCGCGGACCAAACGCCCCATGTTTTTCAGGTCCTGAAAATTGCCCATGGGGTTACTGAGTTCCGGGTGATTCCAGACGATGATATTCAACACATCCTGCGGACCCACTCGATACGTGTAAGAATCGGCAGCGAGCCGGTCATCAGCGTAAACAATTTGGCGTTGCTGCAGCCGTTCACGGCGCTGCTCCACGATGAGCTCGCCGGAAACCGGCGTAATCAAAGGCTCTTCGAATGGATCTCTAGCGCCTGGGAATCCCTCAGGAAACCAAACGTTGATCGGCTGCGAATCGACACGAATACCGGGTACCGTCGTAATACAGGCCGACAACAGCACAGCCAGCAGAACCGCAACCCAAGGCCTCAGATCACTCACGGTGGTCAAGTAACGTCTCCTAATAGCCACTTACTTTAGCCTTTTCTTAAGCCATACGATCCGCCCAATCCCCCACACATTGGTCGATCAGTTCATAGGCATGCTCGAATGCCGCCATGCCTTTCCGGTAAGGATCCGGTATCTCCAGATCCCCGCGCCAACGGCCCAGTAGATGAACGCGGCCCCGGGCAAGCGGGATTTCGTCCAAAATCCACGTTCGCTGCCCACGTTCCATGACCAGGACCAACTCGAAATCACGGAGCACTTGCGCGTCCAATTGACGCGCGCGATGCGCGCCGATATTCAATCCGTGCTGCCGCATCACCTCAATCGCCTCGTCGGTCGCCGGTTTACCAACTAAGGCAGCGATTCCACAGGAGCCCACGCCCATGCCGCCCTTGCCCGCCAATCGTGAGGTCAACAGACCTTCCGCCATGGGACTGCGGCAAACGTTTCCCGTACAGACCATCAAGGTGTTTATCAAAGCCAAACTACGCCCTCGTCATGAGGCTCACAATGCCCCCGCGTTTAGAATGAAATCTCCCACTGCGCGAAACCGAAGATCGCATCATCGACTTCTGCCTGCCAAGGCTCCAGCCGGGTTGCACCGAAGCCGAATGAGCCCCGCCCCCAGCGGAGCGGCGCCCCGACCACAACTTGCCATTCGAACAAATCGGCTGCAACAGGCGCGACGGTGTTACCGCGCGCGTCGTCATCCCGGTTCAATTCACCGGAGCGGATGATCAGATTCACATGCCGCCCGCGTGAGTCGGTTCCGAGCACACCGAACGTGGCCAGGCGGCTGTCGTTGTCCGTGGGATAACCGATGGACCAGCCGCGGTAACGATAGCCGGTTCGGTAGATCCCGTGCTCATACGCGTAGTTGAAACGGGCTTCGTCTTTGTGGAACTCCGAGGTGGTCTCAGCCACCTCCAAAAACACCCGATAACTGGAACCGTCCCAAGGTAACGGACCCCAGGTCTCCGCGCCCGCCTGGCCGATGAATCGCGACGGGACGCCACCGGCTTCATCCTCTCCGATGAGCTCGGAATAAACTGCCATAGGCTGAGAAAAAATTGAAAAGGACCAACGAATATCACCACCCGCGAGCTGGTTACCCGGTTCATCGGGCGAACCGCCGTCATTGTCGTCGCCGGCGAACAAACGCCGAAAGGTATCAAAGTCCGTTGGACGATCTTCACCCGTGCGGGTATTGGTCCCGCCCCACTGCGCAGTCCGGGATAACCCGATTTCCAAACCGCGCAACGGCCTAAAGGCGATCCGCATCCCCCACAACAAGGCGTCTTCAACGACCCGGTCGGATTCCAGCTGACCGATAAAAGTGGTTAGATGCCACGGCCCTAGATATTTCAGTAGCGGCACGTCGAAGGGTGCCGAGCGAATTCGCTGTAAAGCCACCGCGGGGATCGGGCGCGGGTTGTTGGACAGAATCAGGCCGCCCCCCCACGCAGGCCCCCAATAGCGATCCAAAGCGCCAACGGAAAACGCCCAATTACCTGCCCCAAAGGCGATGTAGCTGCCGTCATATCGAACGTCTTCACCATCGAATCGCAGATCGGGAAAGGCATCATCCTCATCCAATCCCAAATCGAAGAGTTCTTCATTGGGGTCCCCCAAATCCAACCAGCGACCATTCAAACGGTAGGCAAATCGTCCCTTCATTCCTTCGACACCTACCGCGAGTTCACCTTGCTCGCGTGGTGTTGCGTTAAACCACCGCAACACCGGACGATCACCTGCAACCGCCAACGACAGACTCGGCTTGACCCAACGCCGAACGCTCGCCGCTTGCGCGCGGGTTGATAATCGGTGCCAGGCGCCACGATGCGCCGGTGGCAGGCGTGTTGGGTCAACTCGATTGAGATCGCCCGCGACGGCTCCCCAAGGGATGGGCCAAATGCTGGTTGGCGTGGTTAACACACCCAGGTCGGCGAGTAGTTGCAGATCATGCCGAAGCCCAGGGTCTCCGGCCTCAAGCCATGGGCCGGCAAGGGAAGGAAGAGGGAAAATTAAAACTAAGGCAGAAAAGAACAGTCCAGTGACATACCGTCTGGGCTTTCTCACACTTCAGCTTCCTAGATAACCAAACAGCCGGGAAAGATAACCACGAAAGGGATCGAGCCGGCGGAGCGCAATCCTTGCGTTCGATTAAGCGTAGCGAACCGACAAAGACAGACTTCGCCAGTGTCCTGAGTATAACCAGGGCGAACAGCTAAAACCAATCGCGTCCGGAAAGTACTCGCATAAGGCAGAAACAAACTCGACAGGAGACAGATCGTGTCAGATCGAAAGTATCATCGAAAGCATTCGAATTGTGGTGGGCTGCCTGGGACTCGAACCCAGAACCAATGGCTTAAAAGGCCACTGCTCTACCATTGAGCTAACAGCCCACATCTGGAAACCGGCTTTTTGTGCGCCATGAGAAACATGACGGCGCTGCATGATAATGCACTGGCGAAAAATAACAAGTCTTAGGGCCCAATCGGCCCGTCAACGTAGCGTGTGGGGTCGACGATACCCGCTGCTCGAAATCCATCGGAACGCAACCGGCAGGCGTCGCAAGTTCCGCATGCGCGCCCTTGCGAATCCGCTTGGTAACAGGAAACCGTGATACTGAAATCAACACCCAAGTTGTCGCCTTGCCGGATAATTTCGGCCTTGGGCAGGTCGATGAGCGGCGTGCGGATGGAAAAGCCCGCCCCTTCCACGCCTGCCCGTGTCCCCAAATTGGCAGCGCGTTCGAATGCCTGGATAAACTCGGGGCGACAATCCGGATAACCAGAGTAATCCACCGCGTTGACACCGATGAAGATATCACGCGCCGGAAGGACTTCCGCCCACGCCAAGGCCAAGGAGAGAAACACCGTATTTCTGGCCGGAACATACGTAATGGGAATGCCTTCGCTGGGCTCACCGGGGACTTGCAGCGACGCATCGGTTAGAGCTGAGCCGCCGAAACCACACAAATCCAATCTAAAAACGCGGTGTTCCATCGCACCCAACGATTGAGCAACCGCAGCTGCGGCCCGCAGTTCAGCCGCGTGGCGCTGGCCGTAATCCATGCTTAGCGCGTAGCACTGATATCCCTGGCTCCGCGCAATCGCGAGCACGGTTGCGGAATCCAAGCCACCCGACAACAACACCACGGCAGTATCCGCCAATGTCAACTCCTAAGACCACTTAACGGCCGGGTTCATCGCCCCACAGCAGTTTATGTAACTGGACTTGAAAACGAACCGGCAGACGGTCCTCAAGTATCCACTCAGCGAGTTGGCGCGCAGGCAATTGATTGTAGCTGGGTGAAAACAACACCTCACACCGCCCGGCTAATGACTTCTCGGCCACCAATGCCCGAGACCACTCGTAGTCGTCCCGATCGCAAATCACGAACTTGAGCTGATCATGCGATGTCAGCAACGCCAAATTTTCCCAGCGGTTTCTTTGAACTTCTCCCGATGCGGGCGTTTTGATATCCACCACTCGACTGACCCGAGGATCCAGGTGGGCAATATCCATCGCCCCGCTGGTTTCCAGCGATACCGTATAGTCAGCCTCACACAGGCGATGAAGCAATTCGGCACAGGCTTTCTGCGCCAATGGCTCGCCACCGGTCACCGTGACATGACGAACGCCGTAGCTGGCCACACGCTCCATAATTTGATCGAGTGAAAACCACTGACCACCATGGAAAGCGTACGCTGTATCGCAGTAACCACAGCGTAACGGGCACCCCGTCAATCGAACGAACACCGTAGGCAC
>JAXHTV010000050.1 GCA_034189865.1 Pseudomonadota bacterium
CAGTCCGGCCGGTCGGCCACCAGCTCCAGTTCAAACCCATAAAGACCACTGAGCCGCTCTTCGCCACGAAAACTCAGGACGTCCCAATACTCACCCGTGGATAGCTCAAAATGAAAGCCCGCTGCGGTGGTCATAGTATTTTTTCTTATCGAGAATTTTATGGGGATTTTGGTATTTTTTCGGCGGGCCCGAGCCAAATCTTGATGGTTCGTCGGCCTTGCACCCACTCAGGCGAGCTTAACAAACCAAGCCGCCGGAGCAAAGTCCCAATGCGCTCGGCCAAGGCTGGGGCGTCAGTTCACCAACGAGGGGGGAATGCGGATTCAATGGCCACTCGCGATCGCGAGTGGCCATTTGGACGAAACGGAGAAAAGCGGGCTTTAGTAGAGCCCGGTTTGAAGCTTGGCCTCTTCGGACATCATGCCCTGATGCCAGGGCGGGTCGAACACCACTTCCACCCGAGCGTTGACCACGGTGGGCACCGCTTCCACCTTGGCCCGCACGTCATCGGCGATGATGTCACCCATACCGCAACCCGGCGCGGTGAGGGTCATTTTGACGTTCACTTCCCGTTCGCCGGCGGGCGTTTTTTCGATTTCGCACGTGTACACCAGGCCGAGATCGACGATATTGACGGGAATCTCCGGGTCGTAGCAGGTTTTCATCTGATCCCAGATGGTTTTTTCCACTTCCGCATCCGTGGCGCCTTCCGGGAGTTCCGGGCCGGGTAGTGGCTCCTTGCCCAGGGCGTCGGCGTCTTTGCCGGCAATGCGGACCAGATTACCGGCGTAATACGCGGTAAAACTGCCGCCCAGCGCCTGGGTGATGAGCAGCTCGCCCCCTTCCGGCAAGACCACTTGATCGCCTGAGGGAATCATCACCGCCAGACAGTCACGCTTGAGTGCAACAGGTTCGCCTGTGGAATACATCTGGACCTCTCGCGTCCCGGTTCGCCGGGACGGGTTATTCGGTGGTGACCAATTCGTCCGTGCCCTCCAGCGCGGAGTGCAGCGTATGCCAGCATAAAGTGGCGCACTTGACCCGCGCCGGGTAGTCCTTAACGCCCGAGAGCGCCGCCAGTTTGCCGAGTTTTTCCATATCCGGGGGTGTTTCGTTCTGCCCGGTGAGCATGTGATGCATTTGTTGGAACAGCGCCTCGGCCTCTTCTACGGTTTTGCCCTTGAGCTGTTCGGTCATGAGAGAAGCCGACGCGGTGGAAATGGCACAACCCGAACCGAGAAAGCTCAAATCGGCAATCACGCCATCTTCCAGCACCGCGTAGATCACGAGCTTGTCGCCGCACAACGGGTTGTAGCCTTCGGCGATTCGCGTGGCGTTCTCGATTTTGCGGAAATTACGCGGACTCCGGTTATGGTCCACGATGATGTCCTGGTAAAGCTGGCGAAGCTCCATTAACGATCTCCGGCGAGGATGGACCGCGCACCCTTGAGCGCGCTGACGAGTGCGTCCACCTCCTGATGGGTGTTGTAGAAGGCAAACGATGCGCGCGCGGTGGCGGGCACACCGAAATGATCCATCACCGGCATGGCGCAATGATGGCCCGTTCGCACCGCCACCCCTTCGTGGTCCAGGATGGTACCCAAATCGTGCGGGTGCACATCGTCCAGAACAAAGGAAATTACAGCCGCTTTGTGGGCCGCCGTGCCAATGATCCGCAAGCCGGGAACGGCCTCGAGCCGCTCGGTGGCGTAGGCCAGCAAATCGGCTTCATGGGCGGCGATCCGGTCCATGCCGGTCGCTTCCAGGTAGTCCACCGCGGCACCCAAACCGATGGCGCCGGCAATGTTGGGGGTGCCTGCCTCGAACTTGTACGGCAAGGCGTTGTAGACGGTCCGATCGAAACGCACCATCTTGATCATGTCGCCACCGCCTTGATAAGGCGGCATGGCCTCCAGCAAGGCCTCTTTGGCGTAGAGCACACCGATGCCGGTGGGTCCGAACATTTTGTGTCCGGACAAGGCGTAAAAATCGCAATCCAGCGCCTGCAGGTCCACCGCCATATGCGGCACCGACTGGGCCCCGTCCAGCAGCACCGGAACGCCCTGTTGCCGCGCCCGCTCAATGATGCGCTCGACCGGATTGATGGTGCCCAAAGCGTTGGACACATGCACCACCGCGACCAGCGCCGTACGTGGACCCAGCAAGCGCTCGAACGCTTCCATATCCAGCTCGCCGCGGTCGTTGATCGGCACCACTTTCAACTCACAACCGGTCTGCTCGCGAACCAATTGCCACGGCACGATATTGGCGTGGTGCTCCATCTCGGTAATCAGGATTTCATCACCGGGCTTAATCCGGGGGCGGGCAAAAGACTGTGCCACCAGATTGATCGCTTCCGTGGTGCCCCGCACAAAGACGATTTCCCGCTCCGAGCGGGCGTTGAGAAAACGCCGAACCTTCTCCCGCGCGCCCTCGTAAGCGGCGGTGGCCCGCTCGCTTAAGGTGTGCACGCCACGATGGATATTGGCGTTATCCCGCTCATAGTAGTGCGATACAGTGTCGATCACCGACCGCGGCTTCTGGGTGGTGGCGGCATTGTCCAGGTACACCAGCGCTTTGTCCCGAATCTTCTGGTGTAACACGGGAAAATCCGCTCGAATGCGGGCCACATCCAGACCGGCGGCAGTGGTTGTATTCAGCTGTTGGACCGGCTCTTTCATAGCAAATCCTTCAAACGCCCGGATTCGGGCAAGCGGCCTTTGACAATGCTTTCCAGCCGATCCCGAATCGGCGCATGGGCGAGCCCGTCGATAACTTCTTCAACAAACCCGAAGACCAACAGATCGCGGGCGGTGTCGGCATCCAAAGCCCGCGAGCGCAGGTAGAACAGCGCCGTCTCGTCCAACTGACCCACGGTGGCACCGTGACTGCATTTGACGTCGTCGGCGTAAATCTCAAGCTCCGGTTTGGTGTCAATCTCCGCCTGACCGGACAGCAGCAGATTGGGATTCGATTGGCGCGCTTCGATTTTCTGCGCGTCAGGACGCACAACCACCCGACCGTTGAATACGCCCCGGGCACGGCCGCTGAGAACACCTTTATAAGACTCGTCGCTGCGGGTATGGGGTGCCATATGATCGATGCAGGTGTGATTGTCCACGTGCTGCCGGCCACCGGCCATGAACAAACCGTAGAGGCGCGCCTCGGCACCGGGCTCGGTCAATGCCGCCCGGATGTCGTTGCGCACCAGCAGCCCGCCCAGGTTGATGTTATGGGACACGTAACGGCTGTCGCGGCACTGATGAACATGCACGCTGGCCACATGAAAGCTCTTTTCGCTCTCCTGCTGCAGCTTGTCGTGCGCGAGCACGGCGCCTTCGCCCAGAACAATTTCCGTGACCGCGTTTTGGAAATTGGTGGCCTCGTCCAGTGCCACATAGTGCTCGATGACCGATGCCTGGCTGTTGCGCCCCGCCACCACCAAAACGCGCGGATGACTGATCACCGACTCGGCACCCCCGGTGGAGGCGAACACCAAATGGATGGGCCGCTCGCAAACAGCGCCGTCTTCCAACTGGACACAGGCGCCGTCGTCCAAAAAGGCGGTGTTGAGGGCGGCAAAACCGCTAAAGGCCGGCTCGCCGTAGCGCCCGAGATGGGTCTGCACTGCCTCGCCGCCCTCGTCCAGAGCACGCACCAGGGTGTTTAAGCGTACACCGCGCGGCAACTCGTCCAGCGAGGTGGAAAACGCCGGCGTAAATCGACCGTTTATGAATACCAAACGGTGAGCATCCAGTTCGGGAAAAACCGCCGCTTTGAGGCGCTCGGCATCGACCTGCGCCAACTCGGGCGTGGCCGCCTGAAAAATGCGCGAAACGATGGGCCGAACGTTGGTGTATTTCCAATCTTCCTCGGTCGGCGCGGGGAATCCCTGCTCGCCGAAACGGTCCGCGGCGCGTTGGCGCAATTCGGCCAACCACGGCGGATCACCCGCCCGCGCTCGCACATCATCGCGATAACGGCGCAAATACGCCTGTGCCGATTCGCCGAGCTCGCTCATGCCGAGGCCGCCTCCGCCCGAACCCAATCGTAACCGCGCTCTTCCAACTCCAGGGCCAAGGTCTTATCGCCCGACTTGGCGATGACACCGTCGGCCAACACGTGGACAAAATCGGGTTGCACGTAATCCAGCAAGCGCTGGTAATGGGTCACCATCACCATGGCCCGATCATCCGCCCGGCAGGCGTTGACACCGTCGGCCACAACCTTGAGCGCGTCGATGTCCAAACCCGAGTCGGTTTCGTCCAAAATCGCCAAACGCGGCTCCAGCACCAGCATTTGTAGGATTTCGTTGCGCTTTTTCTCGCCGCCGGAAAAGCCCACGTTGACCGCGCGCTTCAAAAAGCTCTCGTCCATGCCCATGAGCTTCATCTTTTCCCGCACCAGACCGAGGAATTCAAAAGCGTCCAGCTCCGGCTCGCCGCGGTGCTTGCGAATCGCATTCAATCCGGCCTTGAGCAGGTACACATTGTTGACGCCGGGAATTTCCACCGGATATTGAAAGGCCAGAAACACCCCTTCCCGGGCGCGCTCTTCCGGGTTCATCTCCAGCAGATTCTCACCGCCATAGGTGATACTCCCTGCGGTGACTTCGTATCCACCGCGTCCGGACAGCACGCTGGCCAAGGTGCTTTTACCCGAGCCGTTGGGGCCCATGATGGCGTGGACTTCGCCCGCGTTCACTTCGAGATTCAGTCCTTTGAGAATCTCGCGATCCTGGACCTTGGCATGGAGGTTTTCGATTTTCAGCATCATGACTCTCTGCAAATTGATTCGCTGGCCGCGTCGGGAGGCTTAACCCACCGCGCCTTCTAAACTCACACTCAACAGGTTCTGCGCTTCCACCGCGAACTCCATGGGGAGTTCCTTGAAGACTTCCTTACAAAACCCATTAACGATCATATTCACGGCATCCTCTTCCGAGATGCCCCGCTGCATGCAATAGAACAACTGGTCTTCGCCGATCTTGGAGGTGGTGGCCTCATGCTCCACCTGGGCCGTGGCGTTTTTGACCTCCACATACGGGTAGGTATGGGCACCGCAGCGATCGCCCATCAGCAGCGAGTCACACTGGGTGTAGTTGCGGGCGCCTTCCGCGCTGCCGAGAATCTTGACCAAACCGCGATAGGACTGCTGGCCGAAGCGGGCGGAAATCCCCTTGGAGACGATGGTGCTGCTGGTGTGCTTGCCGATGTGGATCATCTTGGTGCCGGTATCGGCCTGCTGATGGTTGTTGGTGGTGGCAACGGAGTAGAACTCGCCCACCGAGTGATCGCCACGCAGAATACAACTGGGATATTTCCAGGTGATGGCCGAGCCCGTTTCCACCTGGGTCCAGGAAATCTTGGAATGGTGACCCCGGCAATCGCCCCGCTTGGTGACGAAGTTGTAGATTCCGCCTTTGCCATTTTCATCCCCCGGATACCAGTTTTGCACCGTGGAGTATTTGATCTCGGCATTGTCCAAAGCCACCAGTTCCACCACTGCCGCGTGCAGTTGATTTTCATCACGCATGGGGGCGGTGCAGCCTTCCAGGTAACTGACGTGAGCGCCCTCGTCGGCAATGATCAAGGTACGCTCGAACTGACCGGTGTTGGCCGCGTTGATGCGGAAATATGTGGAAAGCTCCATGGGACAGCGCACGCCCTTGGGCACATAGACGAACGAACCGTCGGAAAACACCGCCGAGTTGAGCGCCGCAAAGAAGTTGTCCGTATGCGGGACGACCGTACCCAAATACTGTTCGATCAGCTCCGGCACTTGCTGTACCGCTTCGGAGAAGGAACAAAAAATCACACCGGCTTCGGCCAGTTTTTCTTTAAAGGTAGTGGCCACCGATACGCTGTCGAACACCGCATCCACCGCCACCCCGGCCAGCCGTGCCCGCTCGTGCAGCGGGATACCGAGTTTGTCGTAGGTTTCCAAAAGCTTGGGATCCACTTCGTCCAGACTCTTGGGTGCATCGTCTTTGGACTTGGGCGCCGAGTAGTAGGAAATAGCCTGGTAATCCACCGGCGAAAAGGACACATGCGCCCAGCGCGGCTCTTGCATGGTCAGCCAATGGCGATACGCCTGAAGACGCCACTCCAGCAAAAAAGCCGGTTCCCGCTTTTTGGCCGAGATGAGACGAATCACGTCTTCGTTCAAGCCCGGCGGAACCGTGTCGGACTCGATGTCCGTAATAAAACCCGCCGCATACTCTCGCTTAAGCAGCTTGTCTAAATCTTGCTGTTGGCTTGCCATGGCTTATCACTCCCAACATTTCGCGCCGACGGTGGGTCGCCTGTGTAGCGACGCCGAAACGGCCGTTCGGCCGGCGAAGAAATTCGTTATCTGCATTCGGCCCCGGATTCAGCTGGAGCCGAAACGCATGCGGTAATCGATTAACGGTACGGCCGGCGCCGGCTCATCCATGGGCCGCGCCATCTGCTCTAAGGTGATGTCCGTCAGCGAATCGCGCACGGCTTGATTGATCAACGACCAATTGCCGCGCAAAGGGCAAACAGGTTCCTGGTGGCAGGCACCCTCGTCGGTGCTGCATTCGGTCAAACCCAGCGGACCTTCGATGGCATCGATGATCTCCAACACCGAAATGCTCTCCGGTCCGCGCGCCAATCGGTAACCACCCCGCGCCCCGCGATAGGAAACCAAAAGCGCCTGCTTGGCCAGTTCTTTGAGCAATTTTCCCGCGGTCGCGACGGAGACACCGGTTTGTGCAGCGATTTGCGCCGCATTGAACAGCTCGCTGGGACTGCGGGCCATGTGCACCATCACCATGACCCCATAGTCGGTCATCTTGCTGATTCGGAGCATCGCAACACCCGCCGCAAAAAGTAGGACTAAATCAGTCCGAATTCGTTCCCGATAAAAGGCGCCGCAAGCGCCCCATTTCCTCAAGGGTCGCCATTGTAACGCCGCGGCGGAACAACGAGCAAACATCAATTGCGGCCGAAAGCGCCAGCCCTGGCCCGACCACCTCGTCATCGCGAAGAGGCATCGGCCGACGCGGCGGTCCATGCCGCCTCGATCAATACATCAACGTTCGGGATCTACTCATTGCCCTATGGCTTGCCTCGTCGCTTCGTTT
>JAXHTV010000051.1 GCA_034189865.1 Pseudomonadota bacterium
ACCACACCATCTACTTCGGAGAGGACAAGAGTGGAAAGGCGCCCCCGGCCTTTGTTGAGCTGCTGGCACAAAACGATGAGACCACTTGAGTCCACGTGCCACCGGGAAATGAAACGGATATCGTCAGAATGAATGGAATCGATTACACCAAAGGCCGCCTGCTGCCTTTGTTCGACAGTTTGATGGACGCTTTGGAAGCGGACAACGCGATCGATGCCGGGGAATACGTGATGACACTCGCCGTCACTTTGAACAACGTGCGATCGGACGAACAGTTGTTGATGTTCTTCATCGAAGACCTGGCCGCTGCCGGCGGCGTTTTCGAACAACTGGACTGCGGCGCCCAGGCCTGGCAGCGCCTGGAGAACCTACTTCGGGAAGCCGAAGATATCGCGCGACGCTTTACCGGGGCGGCGAACGGCGCCGCCAGCACTTGAGCGGCCAATAGCGCGCGTCACACCCAGCCTAATCCGCGCTGACCGCAGCCCACTAAGCGTGGTGAGTCCAAACCCGGCCGTAGTTACTGGGCAACTCCAACCAGCTTTGCTGTCCCTCGCTGATCCCGCTCAGCGAAAGCGATCCGCCGTGGACGCTTTCTTCATATTCACCGTCAAAGGGAAACTCGAACGGCACCCATTGGGTCTCGTCGCTGAAATTCAACGCAACCAGACTGAAACGTCCATTGTTTGCGCGCGAATAGAGCAGGCACCCTTTGGACTGATAATTGTCGTAGTGGTTGTAGAAGAAGTGATCGCCATCACGAAATTGCACGTTCTCCTTTCGGAGCTTCAGCAATTTGCGGGTGAGGTTGACCATACTGCGCCCCTCACCGGAATAGAAATAATCCCAATGAACCGGGCGAAACAGCATCACCCGCCCCCACCCTTCATGCGGTACAAAGTAATTTTCAACGAACTCACCGCCCTGCCAGAGCATGGGCACACCGCGCCCTGTGAGCAGAGCAAACAGATACGGCTGAACTTTATACCACCGCCCCCGATCGCCTGATTTCAAAAGCTCGCTGCGGTCCCCGGTGGGATGGGTCAGGCCGAACCGGCACACGAAACGCTCGTGATCGTGATTTTCCACGTACTGGAGCGGGGCTTTGGGGATGCGGTCGCCATTGACGGATTTCTCCGGGGGATAGCCGCTGGCCCCAGTACGAAAACCGTATTCCGTCAGTTGCCCGAAGTCGCCACTGGCCACCTTGGCGGCAGTGCCCAGCGTTTCGTTTTGCCAGGTGCTGTTGCTGTAAGTGTGTTCGAGAATTTCGACCGGCCCTTCCAGTTGCTCGGCACACTGAATCAAATTTTGGTTACCATCCGAGAAGAACCGCTGCCAATGCCCGCCTTGGGCTTGTTGCGCCTGGACGTGGCGGTAGGTTTCAAAGGTCAATCGCGCATAGCCCGTACCGGTGGCGCCGTCCCAATAGTTGGGAACACAGTCATAACGAAACCCGTCCACGTGGTAACAATCCAGCCAATGGTGGTTAACCGTGGCGAAAAAGTCCCGTGTGAACTCGCGGTTAAAATCGGTGCTCTCGCCAAAATAGTCTTTGGCAAACGAGCCCATAAACGGGTTTTCGTGGTATTGCAGGTGCCGATAAACGTACGAATAGGGAAACCACGCGCTGGTATGCCCGTAGACACTGTCTACGATCACCGCCAAACCAGCCCGGTGCGCCGCATCCACGAAGCGCTGCATATCGCGACGCTTGCCGAAACGCTCATCGATGCCGAAGTAGCCCACCGGCATAAACCCCCAGTCGATCTGCTCCAGCACGTTGGAGACCGGCATCAACTCCAGACAGTTCACGCCCAAGTCGGCCAGATAAGGCAACCGTTCGATGGCCCGATCCACCGTGCCGGCAAACTCCCCAATCATCAGCTCGTAAATCACCAGATCGGACAGGCCGGGCGTTTTCCAGCTCAGCTCGTTGTCGCTCCAGACGTGAGGTTCATAGCCCAGCGTGAACGCGGAGAGTTTTCCGGTGCCAAACTCGCGGGCAAATGGATCGATAATCCAATCCAGGGACGGATGGTTGGGATTCTCCAGCAAAAAGCGATACACATAGCGCCCCGCCTGCCCCCAGGCGGAACGTGGATGGGAAGGCGCTTGATCGTGGATATTGAACGTCACAGACCAGGAATCGCCCAGTTCCGAATCGACGGAATGGGACATCTCGAACGAAAACGGCTGAATATCCTGAAGAAACTGATCCTTCTCGTGGATCACCTTGAGCCAGAGCCGATTGCCGTGTTCCCCGGAAACCCACGGCAAGGGAAATTCGAAACGTGCCGAGCCGTCAGCGGAAACGTGAGCACCAAGCCGGTGTAGCGGCAGGATCTTCATCACACACCTCCCTGTTGTCAGCCATGTCAAGAATGTATGGCCGGGCCGAACGGAACCCGATGCAAGGCCGGCATCGCGGCCTGCCGAGAACCCCGCGCCCTAACAATCTGAATCTAGGTCAGATTGCGTTGGATTTCGAGCCGGGGCCAGGTCATTTGTTCTGAAAATATTGTGACACAGTCCATCGGCTTCCCGGACATCGCGGTGCTTAAGCGGCCGAGCGCCATCAGATCGTGATCTCGCCGATCAGGTAAGGCACACACTGCCCGGAGATCGTCACGCGCTCGCCGCGGTCTTCCCCTTCGAACACACCTAAACGGCTAGAGACCTGATGGCTGCGAAGAACCTTTTTACCCAGCCGTTGAGACCAAAACGGCAACAAGGCGCATTGGGCCGAACCGGTGGCGGGATCCTCGGGTATCCCCGCCGCCGGTGCGAAAAAACGATACACAAAGTCCACATTCTCGCCTGGCGCCGTGGCCATCACACCCACTCGGTCCAACGCCTCCAGCGCTGCCATATCCGGCCGCAGCTCACGAACCGCCTGTTCACTGTTCAATCGTGCGAGGTAGTAGCGGCCACGGGCCAGCTCCCGGAGCGCACCTGCGGGCAAAGCCAAGGCCGCTTCGACCTCCCCCGAGTCAGTATGGGGCTCAGGCGGTTCGGCGGGAAAATCCAGTGACAACAGATCGCCGGATCGTCGCACCGCCAACGGTCCGGAAGCGCTGTTGAACGTGATGGTATCCCCCGTCTGCCCCAGATAATGAAACAGCACGTAGGCCGAAGCCAGGGTGGCATGGCCGCACAGATCCACTTCCTTCACGGGAGTGAACCACCGCAGCGCGAAGCGATCGCCCTCGGCGACAAAATACGCGGTCTCGGCAAGATTGTTCTCCGCCGCGATGGCCTGCATTTGGCCCTCGGAAATCCAATCGTCGAGTGGCACGACCGCCGCCGGATTGCCACCGAAAGGCCCGTTTGCAAACGCATCGATCTGAAAAATCCGAAGTTTCATGCGAACCTCTGCCGGCATGCCTCGCCAAGAATATCGACCCCGACGGCGCGAACCACCGCCAGGCGCCACATCAAGTCGCCGCCCGACGCGTCGATATATTCCATACGGAAATCACCGCGACAACAAGCCTACATCATTCATTGAACATGAGCGTTTCAGAACAGGACTGGAAACAAAAATATTACGAATGCGTCAAGGAGCTAGACGCGCTGGAAAAAGACTGCTTGAAGGAGAAGAAAGCGCTCGTCTCCAGCATCGGTTATTTGGCGCGCGTGGCCGAAGACTTCGGACCCGACGGCCTCCACGATGGCGTGAGCCAATTGCAGGTCAAGTTGCGCGCGGAAACCAAAGCCGAGGACATCGAGCCATTGGTTCGAGCGGTCTACGAGCAGGCCGAGGTCACGACCGAATCCGCCGATGTACTTTCTGAACTGTTGCAGTTCATCAGCGCCCAACTGCCGCCCTCGGACGAGTTGAAACTTATCCATAACCGGCTCGCCGGCTTGCGCAAAACCTCCGACATTCTCGCGATTCTGCGCGACCTGACAGACTGCTACAAAAACGCCGGAAATGACGACGACCATCCATCCCACGAACTGGACACCCAACAGGTCTCGGACGCCCTAAGACACTTGGTAGACGCCATGCCCATTGGGCCCGGGCCCTACGAGCGGTTGCGCACTTTGTGGTCCGAAATAACCCCCGTGACCATCCACGGATTACTGCCCGGCCTGTTGGAAGCCACCGCGGAAACCGCCGACGAACTGCGCGGCATACTCGAGCTCCAACGCGCTGAGTTCCAGAACTTCCTCAACCAGTTGAGCGAACGGCTCAGTGCCATTAATACGCATCTCGACAAGAGCCAAGCGCGCTCAGATGAGGCGGAAGCAGACGGTCAAGCACTGCATGAAACCATGGATCGGGAAGTGCAAGCCTTGCATCAGACGCTGAGCGCCGAGAACAACCTGAACAGCCTAAAAGCGATGGTTTCCGAGAAACTCGGCATCCTCCAAGAACAAGTCACGCAATATCGCGCAGCGGCTTCGCAGCGTCACCAGGACGGCACCGAGGACTCGCGATTGCTCCGGGCTCGCATGCAACAGTTGGAACAGGAATCACAGCAACTGAAAGCGGCGTTGGAGGAGCAGCGCCGTCTGGCATTGCGCGACCCTCTAACCCAACTGAACAACCGCGCCGCGTTAGAAGGTGACCTGAATCGCGAGTTTGCTCGCTGGAAGCGACACGGACACCCGCTATCGGTGCTATTTATCGACGTCGACCACTTCAAAAAGCTCAACGACACCTACGGTCATCGCGCGGGAGACCGTGCACTGCAACTGATCGCGAGAATCATGCACGAAGAGTTGCGCACCAACGACATCCTGGCGCGCTACGGTGGCGAGGAGTTTGTGGTTCTACTTCCCGATACGCGCTTGGAAGACGCGGCCCACGTCGCCGACAAGCTTCGGGAAAAGGTGGCGACCTGTCGCTTTCGCTATCGCGGCCAACCGGTTCAAATCACCATGTCTTGCGGGCTGGCGCAGTATCTTGAAGGCGATGAGCTCACCAGCGCTTTGGAACGGGCCGATGCCTGTGTGTATCAAGCCAAATCGAACGGCCGCAATCAAACCGTGGCGGAAATGCCCGCCAATTGATTTTCATCGCGATTTAACGGGTCTTAGTGAGTACGACAAATCCAAAAAACCGTATTGATCGCTCCGCATCCGGGAATACATCATCGACCCCCGGCTAGTTTCCCGATATCACGGATATTCTCCCCTTAACCTGCTCCAGATTCGTGCCGTAGCTCGGAGCACCGAGAACCTGTTTTTCCATCTTTCCGGTTCGTCACACAAATGACACCGGCCTTGCGAGAAAGCAGCTATTCTACCGATGAGAAATTTACGATATGGTTGACCGGTCGGATTCGCAGCGGATACCACTCAAGCAGCGCTAACCCCATCCGGCATCGTGTTCCAGCCTGCCTTCCGATTGAGATGCGGCAACCACAAGGAGTTAGTAAATGGCATCGGTGCCCGCGCTAGCCAAACAATCGTCGAATACCCCCGAATTTAACGTTATCTCTCCGTCGAAATGCACACAGGCGCCCAAGGTTCCGTGGCTTGCGGTGGCGACAGGGATATTGATCGCCGGATGCTTTTTCATCATTTACCGCTGGTACCAGCACACCTACGCATTCACGGTCGGGTTGGACTATTTCGAACCGGAATTTCAGACCTATTGGATGTCGTTATTGTGGTTCCAGATCGTGGTCCTGGGCGCCGGCGCGGTGATTGCTCCAGCGATTTTGTGGTTCACCCGTGAGCGGGACCTGAGCCAACTCGCGCCACAAGACGAACTCTGGCGTTATTACTTGATTCTGAGCCTGTTGGCCCTGGGCAGCGTGCTCACCATGATTTCGCTGGGCGTGTTTGCCGAAGCGGACGCCGCATGGCACCAGATCACCATTCGCGATACCGACTTCACCCCCACCCACATCGGCTTGCAGTACTTCGCCATACCCGCCTTTGCCGTGTTTTTGGTGTTCGGCTTCGTCTGGGTGCACACGCGCCTTCCCGCCTTCACCCGTAGAATCTCCATTCCCGCCGCCATACTGGTTTGCGGCCCACTGCTCATGATGCCCAACGTGGGTTTCAACGAATGGGGCCACGCGTTCTTTTACGCCGAGGAACTCTTTGCCGCACCCATCCATTGGGGATTTCTCGTTTTCGGCTGGAGTGCTTTCGGCCTGGCCGGATTCTTGATGCAATGCCTGCGTGAAATCCGTCGGCTCACGACGCTGGATACCGAAAGCGC
>JAXHTV010000052.1 GCA_034189865.1 Pseudomonadota bacterium
CCCACTCGGCACTCGCTTTTGTGTTTAGCGGCAATACGCGCCGGAAGTGGAAGACCATATCTCCCGGGCGATGAGAACGGCGGTTAGTTGCGGCCTTCACGCTCTGGCCGGCAGTCCCCTTCCCGACTGGCCTCTTATGGGTTGTAATTGAGCTTGGATTGCGCCCACCTCAACAATGAGACTGCTATGAGCCAAACAGACCTGTTCAGCCCCGTACAAGTGGGGGAATTGAACCTGCCCAACCGTATCGTGATGGCCCCGCTGACCCGCTGCCGCTCACAGAGCGACAACACGCCGCGCCCCTGGGCTGCCACCTATTACGCGCAGCGCGCCAGTGCCGGGCTGATTGTGAGCGAAGGCACGGTGATCGCACCCGAAGGGGTCGGCTACCCCAACGTACCGGGCCTGTATACCGACAATCACGTGGCCGCCTGGAAGCCGATTACCAAGGCGGTGCACGATGCGGGCGGTCGGATACTCGCCCAGCTTTGGCACGTGGGCCGAATCTCCCACCCCGCTTTTCAACCCCAGCGGCAGGCGCCGGTCGCGCCCTCGCCGCTGGCCCCGGCGGGTGAAATTTCCACACCCGAAGGCCGGCATCCCTTTGTTGCGCCGCGCGCTTTGGAAAGGGACGAAATTCCCGGCATCGTGGCGCAGTTCCGCCACGCCGCAACAAATGCGCTGGCGGCAGGGTTCGACGGGGTGGAGATTCACGGGGCCAATGGGTATCTGATCGATCAGTTTCTGCGGGATGGCAGCAATCGGCGCACCGACGGTTACGGCGGCGATATTCCCAATCGTTTGCGGTTGTTGATGGAGATTGTCACGGCGGTGACCGAGGTGGTGGCCGCGGGACGGGTGGGGGTGCGCATTTCACCGACGGTGAAGGTGAACGACATGCACGACAGCAACCCGCAGGCGTTGTTCACCGCCGTGGCACAGGCGCTTTCCGGCCGTGGCCTGGCCTATCTTCACGTGGTGGAGCAGGCACCGCGGGAAAGTTTGGATGCCCATTTTGATTTTGTGGCCTTACGCCAGGCTTTCGACGGCGCTTATATTGCCTGCGGCGCCTACGACCGCGAGCGCGCGTTGGCGGCGCGGACAAAAAACACGGCGGATCTAATCGCTTTCGGCCGGCCGTTTATCGCCAACCCGGATCTGGTCTACCGCTTAAAGGAACATGCGCCGCTCAATACGCCCGACCCGGCTACGTTCTATGGCGGAGACGAACACGGGTACACCGATTACCCCTCGGTGGATGGGTAGATCCGTTCTCTACGAACCGAGGCTTAACGGGTTGGCGGTAAACTGCGGAGACCACCGCATGAGCAAACTTTTTTCGTTTGTGCATAAATCACAAACCCATTCACGGAGTGGCGCTTGATATGACCCACATTGCCCACCGCGCGACAAAACCCACCGTCACGCTATTTGTCCTGGTTGGAATCCTGCTCGGCTTAAACGCCTGCGCGACCCGCTACCCGGTGGCAACCGACTACGACGACCGGTTCGCCTTTTCCGGCAAAACAAGCTTTGCGTTGGTGGCCCCCGAAGACATCCAAACCGCTGAAAACGACCTGGTAAAAAGCCGCATTGAGAAGGCATTGCGCCAGCAATTGCAGGCGCAAGGTTTCCAGGAAACGGACCGGGAACAGGCTGACATTTGGATCAGTTATTTCGCCACAACCGAGAAGCAGCAGGATATCCTCACCTATGACCGCTACAACACCTACTATGGGTACACGCGCTGCTATCGCTGCTACTACCCCGCCGCGCCCATGTGGACAACCGACGTCGAAGTGGTGAACTACACCGCCGGCACCTTGATCATCGATGTGATTGACCCGGCCAGCAATACCTTGAAGTGGCGCGGTTCCACCACCAGCCGGGTCACGACGTCACGTGCTGAAAAGATGACGGTGGAAGAAAGAACAGAACGCGTCAACCAAGCCGTTGCGGCCATTTTGGCGAACTACCCACCGGCTAAAACCCACCCCGAGTGACTCGCTACAGCTGCGATTCCACGGGAAACAATCCAAGCAACCAAACGCCAAAACGGCGCAGCGTCGACACGTGTGGATCGCGGCTGTAGTAAACCGGGCCATCCGGTTGTTGAGCGCCCCAGACAAGGGCGCCGGAGGCATCGAGTGATAGCTCGTAAGCGGTCTTGGGAACAGCACTCAACAGCCACTCAAACGCGTCTGTGGTCATCTCCACGCTTTCCACCACAACACCGATTCTCCAAACGTGCGACATGGGTATCAGTCAACATCGGAACATCCTTCGCACAATACTTAGCTGCGCAAAATAAACCGCACGATTGTAGGGGAAGGGAAACGATGAACACGGTAAAACCGTTTACCCCGGCCTGGGCGTCCAGGCCGGGGTAAACACACGGCATTTAGCGGAGTTGGATCTTGCCGCCGCCCATGCCGCCACCACCGCCCATGGCGTCGCCACCGGCACCGGGAACAACAATGGAAGAAGCGGCCTCGCGGCGGAGCTCCTGCAGCTCTCGCGCCGCTTGTTCCACAGCGACTTCAGCCGCGGCCCCGAACTTCTGGGCCGCTTCGGAAAGGGAGCTGGCCTCTATTTCAAAACTCAGCGGCAAGGCACCCACCGGCGTCATGACCTGGGCGTGCCCCAGATAAATCACCGCCCGAGTCGAGTCTGCCGCGCCATCCGGCGTAACCGGGCTGAGCCGACGAATGGTGCCAACGCGCCGGTCGCTGAAAGTTTCCTCTAGGTAGAGCGCATTCGCATCCATGTTCATGTCGATCGAGACATTTTCTTGATTCATTGCCGTGACCTCTCGCCAATCTTCGATAACATTGCGCTAAAGGTTACCAGATTCGGTTGTTACAGGTGGCCGGGCATGGTAATGGAAAATATCCCCGGGCCGACAATCGGCCGGATCGTCAAAATGTAGACACACAAGCTTGTTACGCTGCGCGGCGTCCGAGCGACGATGGAAAATAAATGCAACCTTTGGCCAAAGCCGAAAACAACTGCTTTGAGCAACTTCTGCAATTCGTGGAGGATCATCCCCGGCTGATGATTCTGAGCGGTGCCGGTTGCAGCACCGAGTCCGGCATCCCGGACTACCGCGACCACGAAGGCCAATGGAAACACCGCCAACCCATGCGTCATGACGAATTCATGACCTCTCACCGCGCCCGTCAACGGTATTGGGCCGGAAGCATGATCGGCTGGCCGCGCTTTGCCGCCGCCCAACCCAATGCCGCCCACGTCGCTTTGGTTCACCTGGAAACCGCCGGTTACGTTCACCAACTGGTCACACAAAACGTCGACGGGCTGCACCAACGGGCCGGCAGCCAGCGGGTGATCGACCTCCACGGTCGGCTGGATCGTGTGGATTGCACCGCCTGCGGTCATTCGCTGTCCCGCTACGATTTGCAGCAGCGATTGGTAACAATGAACGCGCAATTCCTGGCTTACCAGGCAGCCCACGCGCCCGACGGCGATGCGGACTTGGACGGCACGGACCTGGGCGCGTTCCGCGTTCCCGATTGCCCGTGCTGCGACGGCCTGCTGAAACCGGCGGTGACGTTTTTCGGGGACTCGGTGCCCACCGCGCGGGTCAATCGCATCTACCAACGTTTGAGCGAGTCCGATGCCCTGCTGGTGATCGGCTCATCGCTGATGGTCTATTCCGCCTTTCGCTTTTGCCGTGCCGCCAATGAGCAGCAAATCCCCATGGTCGCCATCAACTTGGGACGGACACGGGCCGATGAGATGCTGCGCTTTAAAATCCCCATGCGCTCGGGCGAGGCGCTCACGGCGCTGGCCCGACGCCTGGCGCCTTCGGCCGGCTAAAGACTTATACCGCCTCGGTGCCCGACCGGGCGTGGTTGACCTGGCTGATCTGGTCGTTGAGGGTCCAATAGTCGTAGATAATGCCGATGAGAAAAAGCCCGCCGGTCAACAGATATATCAGCCCTGTCACCCATTTTCCCTGGTAGAAGCGGTGAATGCCGAATATCCCTAAAAAGGTGAGCAGTATCCACGCAACGTTGTAGTTGACCGGCCCTTCCACAAAACGCGCTTCGGCCTGACGGTCCATGCCGGGAATCAAAAGCAAATCGATAATCCAGCCGATAAAGAGCAGCCCCAGGGTAAAAAAGTAAATGGTTCCGCTCACGGGCTTGCCGTAATAGAAACGATGCGACCCCATAAAGCCGAAAATCCACAGAATGTAGCCGACGACGATGCTATGGGTGTTGGGCATGAAAAACTCCTCACGAGGTTGTTGGGTTCATTGTGCCGCAGAACCGGGGTGACATCGCAAGCGCGAGGATGAGTTGATCCTTATTTGCTGCCCATCTCCGCGGGCGCGCTTCCGTTCCCAAGGCCCAGGGCTTTTCCAAAGGCGCTTATCGATGCGTTAGTCGATGTTTCGTGGCAATATGGCAACCGGTTTGACGCTCCCCGAAAACGATTAGGGAGGGTTTATTTAGCAAGCGATTCCCACGCGAAGTCACACGGTAAAAACATGCCTTACTCGGAAACTCGACAACGGCGACGGCCGTCATGGCCAAAGATGGCACTTTTGTTTATCGTCGTATTGGTGACCAGTACGGGTATCTATGGATCCTTGAAAACCCTAGACGATGGCATGGCTTACCAAGGCCCGCTCCAACCAGCGCATTCAGTGACGCTGCTACAAGACATCACCTGGCAAGACAACAACGGTCGACGGGTGATAGAACACGAGATTTTCGACGCCGCCTTCAACATGATTCAACAGGCGCGGTTTCTCGTCGTTCTCGACATGTTTCTCTTCAACGATTTTATGGGCGTGGCCGGCGACGGGCACCGCCCCTTAAGCCGGGAGCTGACCGATACCCTCATCGAACGCATTGAAGCCGTCCCGACGCTTGATGCGGTTTTTATCACTGACCCCATCAATTCGGTATATGGCGGCTACCCATCGCCGTATCTCGACGAGCTCCGCGCGGCCGGCATTACGGTGTTGGAAACACCCTTGGGCATTCTGCGAGATAGCAACCCCCTTTGGTCCTCGCCTTATCGGCTCGTCATCAACCCGCTGCCACTGGGAGACTTCGGCGCTTTGCCCAACCCTTTCGGCGAAGGCACGGTGGGGCTTCGAAGCTACCTGACCATGCTGAACTTCAAAGCCAATCACCGTAAAGTCCTCATCGCCGACGCCGAAGGGGAAGAGTTGGTCGGTCTGGTCACCTCCGCCAACCCGCACGACGCCAGCAGCCTGCATAGCAACATGGCCGTGCGTTTTTCCGGGCCAGCCGTGTTGGATTTGCTGGAGTCCGAAAACACGGTGCTGCGTCTTGCCGGCTACGATCCCCTAGTGCCGCCGGCTCACCTGTCGGATTTCAGTGAACAGAGCCCCTCGGCCCAGGTGGCAGTGCTGACAGAATCGGCAATTCGCGATGCCGCCATTGCCGCCATTGATCAAGCCGTGGCCGGCGATCAAGTCTATTTGATGATGTTTTATCTCTCCCACCGCGGCATCGTGGATGCGCTGAAAGAAGCCCGAATCCGCGGCGCGGACGTGCGGTTGATCCTGGACCCCAACCGGGATGCCTTCGGCCGTACCAAAAACGGAATCCCCAACCGCCAGGTCGCTTCGGAGTTAATGGAATCCAGAATCCCGGTGCGATGGGCCAACACCAACGGCGAACAATTCCACGTCAAAACACTCATTGTGGTGCACAACAATGGCGAGGCACGGCTGCTCACCGGCTCCGGCAATTTCACACGTCGCAATCTAGACAACTACAATCTGGAGACCGATGTTCTGGTGGTAGCGGACAAACAACACCCCGCCATTGCCAAGGGCCTGGCGACATTCCATCGGCTCTGGTCCAACCAGGGCGATGTGGCCTACACGCAAGCCTTTGAAGCGTTCGCCGACGACTCGTCGATCAAATATGCGATCT
>JAXHTV010000053.1 GCA_034189865.1 Pseudomonadota bacterium
GTCCCCCATTTGGTCCGCAAGTACCCAGATGGCGATTCCCGCGACTCCTACAGTTAGAAGTGATATGGCGAGTACCGCTTGATTGGCACGGATGAGCAGCCCGCGCATCAACGGCCATTGCTGGTGAACGCCGTAGCTTGCCAAATACCGGATCATCAGCATGGGTAAACCCAGGCCGCTGGGTACCGAAAGAAGCAACACTAAGGCCATGGCGGTGGCGTAAATCCCGTAGCCTTCTGCGCCCATCCAGCGTGCCAGGAATACGCTGGTGAGCAGCATCAGCAACTTGGATGACAGCGCCAGGATGGCACTGCCGGCAGCCGCGCGGGCGAGGTGCTGCCGCAGAGTGCTTTGCCCACCCAGAAGAGCGCGTAGGCGTGCGGAGATGGTCAGTGTCTGCACGTTAAAAACTAGCGATTCCGGGTGGGGTATGGGGCATTGGGTATCGACAAAATGCTTGGTGTTGGTCGTTGCTCAAGAGCGATTGCTTCGTCTCTTCGTCTCTCGCAAAGACGGATCATGAATCCGTCTTTGCGTCGTATGGATTAAGCCGATTCTGTAATGCCTGGGGCTAGGTGGGTTCACACAGCTCGGACTACAAAACTGCTAAGCGCTTTTGGTTGCGTTCGCCTGCTGTTTTGCTTGCTGGCTCGTACGCGCCTCGGCGCTTGCCGATTTTCCTACCTGGCGCCACAGAGATACGCACGGAATTTTGCTCTTGTCGCAACGGTGAGCATATTTGCGGGCTATGTCAGTCACTTCTTCCATGAGTCCGGCATCCAACGTGATCGGCTCAAGGCCCAGGGCCAAAAACCGATCGTTTTTCACGTGTAGATCGTTTTCATCGGCCTCGTTTCGCGGATTGCTTAGGTAGTCGATCTTCGCATCCGTGCGGTCGGCAATCATTTTGGCCAAGTCACGAACGCGGTGGGTCTCTGTCATTTGATTAAAAATCTGTACCCGGTCCCCCGTTTTCGGTGGGTTTTCCAGCGCGATTTGGATGCAGCGCACAGTGTCCTGGATGTGAATGAACGCGCGCGTTTGGCCACCGGTCCCATGAACGGTTAGGGGGTAGTCCACCGCGGCCTGCATGAGAAAGCGGTTGAGCACGGTGCCGTAGTCACCGTCGTAGTCGAAACGGTTGATCAAGCGCTCGTCCAGTTTCGTTTCGGCAGTTTGGGTTCCCCAGACAATGCCCTGGTGTAAGTCGGTCACGCGGATCTTGTCGTTTTTGTTGTAAAAGAAGAACAGCAGCTGATCCTGTGTTTTGGTCATGTGGTAGATGCTGCCGGGGTTGGCAGGGTAGAGAATCTCGTTCTCAATCTGGTCCCCATTATCCGTATCTACTTTGACTTTTAGATAACCCTCGGGGATTTTCATGCCCGCGGTGCCGTAGCCGTATACGCCCATGGTCCCCAGGTGTGCGATGTGAATATCCAGCCCGGTTTCGACAATGGCAGCGAGGAGGTTATTGGTGGCATTCAGGTTGTTACTCACTGTGTAGCGCTTGTGATTGGACGATTTCATGGAGTAGGGCGCGGCGCGTTGCTCGGCGAAGTGGACCACGGCGTGTGGTTTCAGCTCATTGAGCAGGTCCACCAGCCGTTGGTAATTCACGGCGACGTCGAAGTTATGAAAGTCGATGTGTTTGCCAGAAACTTCCTTCCAAACTCTGAGTCGTTCGCCCATGGGACGAATGGGGGTGAGGGATTCGCACTCCAGTTCGATATCGATCTTGCGGCGGGAGAGATTGTCGACGATGGTTACGTCATGGCCTTGGGCGGACAGATGCAGCGCGGTGGGCCAGCCGCAAAACCCGTCTCCACCGAGTATCAGAACTTTCATGGGGTTTCTCCTGAAATGATGCGCGTTGGGTGTGCGTATTTTGGTTTTTGACACAGTGTTTTCATGTGGCGAGTCTGCCGCAACAGGCTTGGCGTCCGCCGGCTTGATGAGATTGGCGTGAATACCGCATTCTTTGGTCTCGCCGTTCTCCCACCACCAACGGCCGGCGCGGATGTCCTCGCCCGGTGTGATGGCGCGTGTACACGGGGCGCAACCGATGCTGGCGTAACCTTGGTCGTGTAGTTCGTTGTAGGGTACAGCGTGGTCCCGGATGTAATCCCACACTTGTTGGTGGGTCCAGTGCACCATAGGATTGAACTTGTGTAATTGATGGGCCTCGTCCCATTCCTGTTCCGGTATGGCCGAGCGGTGCTGGGTTTGTTGATGTCGCAACCCGGATAGCCAGGCTTTTTTGTGTTTTAGTGCCCGCGCCAGCGGTTCGACTTTACGAATTTGGCAACAATCGCGGCGCAGCTCGACCGACTGATAGATGGCGTTCGGTCCGTGTTGGTGGGTCCACGCTTCAACCGCTTCGGTTTCGGGGCTGTAAAACCGGATGGGAATGCCGTATTTCTCGATGGTTCGTTGGGCTAGTTTGTATGTTTCAGAGGGTAACCGGCCGGTCTCCAGGGTGATGATGTCGATTTTGAGTCCGTATCGGGCGATCAGGTCGATCAAAATCATGCTCTCGGGCCCGAATCCGCTGGCCAACGCAGCGGGAAGAAACTCCGCGTCGACCTTCTTTAACAACCGCAATGTTGGGTCAAGGGCGTCGTGATAAGTTGCTGTCACGTTCACCTCGCGGGGTTGGGTTTAGCGAACACCACTCAACTGTCGTTCGGCAGTAACCGTATCGGCTTTAGTCGCTGGTATGCGGGCATGACAGTTTTGATTCGCCCTGAGTTCGACAGCTTGGAAATCATCTTTTATGTCATCGGGAGGGCCTTTAGGCCCGTGGCGATCCATCGCGCGGTGGTATCCAACTCAGTGCCCTGGAGAATGGCAAACTCCCGATGGATGGCCACAGCGCTGCGCGCTTTGCAATGACGGATTGGGTGTTTGGGTTTCAGCGACGGCGTTGTGATTGGGTTTTGGGCACGCTACCGCCCTGCAATTGCCGTTAGGGCTTTCGCATGGCCTGATCAATGGTCCGGGCTGAGGCGGACCTATACGTTGTATCAATGCGGTTCCCCACGATCCGCACCTTCCCCAAGTTGCTCAATTCGATTCATCGTGAGCCGGTTCGACGCGTTACTGGCGGCTCACGGCTTACTGTCGACGCTACTCCACACCGTGGTCCGGATCAACAGGCGGTGATCAATTGCTCCGGCAGTTCGATGGCGCGCTCGCTCCCCAGCAGTTTAAGCAGCACGATCACCCGCTCTTCCCCGGTGCGGGCCTTGAAAATTCCTTCGATTCCCCGAAACGGGCCTTCCATGACGGCCACTGTTGCCCCTGGCGCCCAATCAGGCGGGCTCACTTCGATGCAGCCGGTTTGGCTGTCTTCCCGCGCCTGGATATCGGCAATGAGCCGATCCGGCAAGGCGGGTAGTTGGTGGCCGAATCGCACAAGACCGATCACGCCGAGCGTGGATCGGATGGGTGCGACATTTTGTTGGGCCAGGTCAAGCTGTGCGAAGAGGTATCGTGGAAACAGCGCGGAGTCCGTCCATCGATAACGGCCCCTGAGTCGCCGGCGTTCTCGCGCCATGGGCAGGTAACAGCGATAACCCTGACGCTCCAGATTCTCGAGTGCGAAGCGTTCTTTGCGAGGTTTGGTTTGGATGGCGTACCAACGGTTCATGGGGGTTAGTCCGTTCGTCCGTTAAAATCCGGTGGTTCGGGCTGATCAACGGTTTTTAATTCCGCCTGCAGTTCGGCAATTTGCTGTTTGATGGTTTCGTACTCCGCCATTTTGGTACGAAGAAACCGTAAGGTGGCTCGTGCTTTCGCTTCCATGCCGCTGGGCGTGAGTAGATATGCGTATTGAGTTTTGTCGGGCTGGCGGCGAAAGTTCGCGAACTTGATATGGCCCTTGTCAATGAGCGCGCGCAGGCAATAGTTGACCTTTCCGACACTGATACCCAGCTCTTCGGCGAGTTCACGTTGGGTAATCTCCGGCCGCTGCTCCAGAATCTTCAGCAGGCGGTAGCTGACTTCCTCACGATTCATAAGGCGCGCCGCCGCGTTCAGGTGTTGAACGTCAATCTAGGGTGTATCGTTTCCACCGTCAAGTATCCTCATGTTGCGCTTGTTTTATTTAGCAAATATGAAGCCAATTGAGTGGTGCGATGTCGTATCGGATTCGCTTGTTTTCTGTCTGAATCGGCTGTTCGGTAATTGCTTGAATTGCCTGTTCATGGCTTGAACGGTCTTTGCGCTTTAACGGCGATGGGGTGGATAGCTTGAGGGGGCGGCCTGCACTGTTTTTGTTCCAACTCGGGTTGCGGTGTATCGCAGCGGTGCGTCTTCGTTGGCCGGGCGGTGCGCTAGACTCCGCGCTTACTAAAGACGGATAGGGTGAAACGATGTCGATGAGATTGGGTTTGCCTGTGCGTCATTGCGAGGAACGCAGTGACGAAGCAATCCAAAGAGCCTTGAATAAATCCTAAACGCCGGGTTATTGATCGAGGCCGCATGGATCGCCACGGGCCTTGCGGCCCTCGCGCGATCGCGCGAGGTCAGACGTACAAACGCAGGGTGGGTTTGCCGGCGGGTCCGCTGGCGGCCTCACGCACCGCTGTGGCCACTTGGACGTGGGTTTCGTTGTCCAGTACCGGGGGTACGAGTGCGTGGTCCGGTGCCAGTTCCGCCAGCTTTTGTGCCGCGGCAAAGAGCATGTCGTCTGTAAAGCGGGCGGCTCGGGCGTCCAGGGCCCCGCGGAAGAGGCCGGGAAAGCCCAACACGTTGTTTACGCTGCCGCCGTCGGCGGCGAAAGCCGCCCCGTGCTTCAAAGCCACCAGGGGGGAAATTTCAGGGTCCGGGTTGCTTAGCGCCAGGATGACTTGTCCGGGCCGAACCATTTCGGGTTTGATCAGGCCGGGTACGCCTGTGGTTGCGACCACGATGTCGGCTTTGCGCATGAGCTCCTCGAGGCTCACGCCTTGGCCGCCATTGGCTTCCAGGCGCTTGACAGCGTTTTGATTGATGTCGGAACCCAATACGGTTTTGACCCCGTATTGGGTCAAGAGCCGGGCGATACCGATACCCGCCGCACCCAAGCCGATTTGGCCCACCACGCTTTGCTTGAGGTCCACGCCCACCCGTTTGGTGGCGTTCAACAGGGCCGCCAAGCTCACCACGGCGGTGCCGTGCTGGTCGTCGTGCAAGACCGGTTTGTCGAGCTTTTCGATTAAGGCTGTTTCAACCTCAAAGCAATGGGGGGAGGCGATGTCTTCCAGCTGGATTGCGCCGAAGGAAGGCGCGATGGCGGTGATAATGTCGATCAGCCGCGCCGGGTCTTTTTCTTCCAGCAAAATGGGCACGCAAGTAACGCCCACGAGCCGTGCGAACAAGGCTGCTTTGCCCTCCATCACCGGCAGGGCCGCTTTGACGCCGATATCGCCCAGGCCCAGCACGGCCGTGCCGTTGGTGACGATGGCCACGGTGTTGGGCAGGTTGGTGTAGTCCCAAACGAGATCGGGCTGGTCTTTAATCGCCAAGCTGACGCGTGCCACTCCTGGGGTGTAGATGTCCCGGAGCTGCTGAATGGAGTTGATGGACAGCTTGGAGGCCATTTGGATCTTGCCGCCCCGGTGCCGATCCATAATCCGGTCCGACTTGCCGAGCAGGGTGGCGTTGGGCAAGGCATTGATTTTGTCCAAAACGCCGTAGTCTTTCGCCGGGTCCATTTCCAGGGTGATTTCCCAGATGGATTTGTCCTCGTGGCGACGGAC
>JAXHTV010000054.1 GCA_034189865.1 Pseudomonadota bacterium
AAGTTATCCCGCCGGAGTAACCGGACGATTCGCCTGAACTTCCTTTGGGCCTATGGTTATAACGTCGCGCTGATCCCGATCGCCGCCGGCTTGCTTTATCCGCTAACCGGCTGGTTACTGGACCCCATGATTGCCGCAGGCGCCATGAGCGTCTCAAGCATATTTGTATTGTTCAACTCTCTTCGCCTGCGCCGGTTCACCGTTGGATCAACGCAAAATACGTCGGCCCCGCCGCCCATCGGCGCAAACCCCAACATGACGGATGGATAATATTCGATTTTACTGATATTATGGAACGTCACATCCCGCGCAATTAAACAAACGTTTATTTAGCATTGCGGGCAAACAAACAAATGACCTGATCTATATCAATGCGGATAAGTGGCCATTGTTTGACCATTTGAATGTGGGCCGATAGAATCGAGCCCCTTTCCAAGGGCAAAATAAACGAACGGTCAGGACGACCGAACGTTGCGTTAATTCAGTTTGACTCAAATGTAATTTGGAGGAGCTTATGAGCACGGTTGTACAAAGCACCGAACAAGCCGCCAAAGCGGAGGGTATTTTCACCCGCATCGGAAGGCTTCTGGGGCTGGTTCAAGATGAGAACGTCGCACCGCGCGTGCCATGGGCTCTTGCTGTTGTCGGCATTTCTCTGGCAGTGTTGGTTCTTAGCGCATATCGCTGGTACCAGCAAGTCTATTCGTTTTCTGTCGGCCTCGATTATTTCGAAGCGGAGTTCCAGACCTACTGGATGAGCCTTTTTTGGACCCAGGTTGTGCTTCTGTCATTGATTCTGGCCATCGGCGTGCCCATTTTGTGGTTCACGCGACCGGCTAACCCGGAAGCCATGACACCATCGGCCGAACTGAAAATCTACTACATCATCCTTTCGTTCGCCGCGGTTGGCAGCATCATCCTGGTCGCCGGCTTGGGGATTTACGTTGAAGCCGACGCCGCATGGCACCAAGTCACCATCCGTGACACCGACTTCACGCCGACCCACATTGGCTTGTTCTACTTCGTCATTCCGGCGGGCGCCGTCGGCGGCATCCTCGGTTTTCTGTGGATCCACACTCGCGTGCCCTACTTTGTGAACCGCGTTTCCATCCCACTGGCACTGATCCTGTCCGCTCCGGTCTTGATCATGCCGAACCTGGGCTTGAACGAATGGGGCCACACGTTCTTCTACGCTGAAGAATTGTTCGCCGCTCCCATCCACTGGGGCTTCGTGGTTCTCGGTTGGGCCTTGTTCGCCATTGGCGGATTCATCATGCAGATCCTCATGCGCGTTCGGGATCTGACGGCGATTGAATCCGATCAAGAACGAATCGCCGCTTAACCCGGCCGCTACCAGCACGCAATTCTTTGCGATCAAAAACGCCGAGTCTATAACGGACTCGGCGTTTTTTTTGGTCTGTCATCGGCAAGGTCGCATCCCTCCCTTTTGTGACGTAACATTCACCCACAACGAAATAACGATTGATCTACGGAGCCACTATGAGCGCGGTGCATCGACGAACAACAATCACCTTTTTTGCCCTACTTCTTTTACTTGGCCTTACCGCGCCGCTCCGCGCAGCCCAAGCGCCGAATGACTTCCAGTGGGGCCTGGTGGCTTATCACGTCAACTTTCCCGGCTACGAGCTCTACCCGGAGGATTTCAAAACCATTGCGGCCAATGGCATTGAATGGGTTCGGATCGATTTTGCCTGGGGCCGACTCGAGCCGACTCGAGGCGTAGACTTCGAATTTGAGTATTTCGATATGTTGGTCCGAGAAGCGCGAGCAAACGGTCTGCGGATATTGGGAACGCTGGGGAACGGCTACAACACGCTCCAGCGCCCGGTTGCACCACTATGGACACGCTGGCTAACCGGCTCGCAGTACGTCAATGAACTCCGGGACTATGCCAATGCCACCGTTCAACGATATGCGGCGGATGTGGACGCCTGGGGACTGGAAAACGAGCTTCATATCGCGGCCGGCCACGTGCTCCTTCGCTGGCGCTTTAAAGTCTGGCGACCGGCAATCAACGACGAGATCATGGTCGTCTTGTCCAATGCCGTCAGAACGCATGATCAGCAGGGCGGCGCCGAGATGATACTCACCGCGGCCCCCATCCCTGGATGGCAGGCATTTTTACGAGAGATGGCCACGTTGATCGACTACGACGCGGTGGGCCTTTTTACTTATCCTGCATTTACCTCCCCGGACCCAAGTGGGTTCGACGATCTGGTCGCGGAACAGATTGCGCAAGCTCGCGAGGCCAGCGGCGGTAAGCCGGTTATCGTGATGGAAACGGGCTATCAAACGCCGACGCCGGGACCACGGCGTACGGAGGAAAAACAGGCCGAGTATGTCGTCGCCATGACTCAGGCGTCGATTAAAGCCGGCGCCACGGGCATCTACTTTTATCAATACTTGGACAATGATGACGAGTGGCTCCCGCGCGAAGAAGCCTTTGGATTGTTGAACAACGATCGCACGCCAAAACTCGCATGGGAGCGTTACGGAGACGTTATTCGGCAAAATGGCGGGGTTGACTAATTCGACATCCTACGATCAGCCCTGGGCAACGATAAAACAGCAGTGAAATCAGAACCAGGATCAAAAAAGTAAACGAGAGAACTCATGATGGCCACAACACGTAGGGCTACTGTACTGATCGGACTGCTATTACTTTTTGTCATTACACACGCTAAGGCAGTCGCCGGTTCACCGTGCGCCGACCCGAAAGCCGCCGCACCCGGCATGGATCCCGCCGCATACGGCGGTTTCTTTTTGGGCGCGAACGGCTGTATGTACGACCCGGCTCAAACCGATGTAATTAATGTACCACCCGTCTACCCGAAAGGCGCTTATTCACGACGCGAGCGTCTATTCTACGTAAACGGTGGCAATCCAAAAGTCCAACGTGAATTCCTGATGGCCCGGCAACTATCCCAGGTCAGTGGTATGCCCGTCATCGGTGTCTTCAATACATTCCCATCCGAGAAAGGCACACTGAGCTACGATTCCAGCTACAACGCTGTTGTTTCCACTCTAACCAGTTTGATCGTGAGTTCTGTCGAACAGGGTGAGGGACTACATTTGCGTGGGGGTAGTGCTGGAGCGGCCGTGATCTCCGCCGCGTTGGTTCGATCGAAATCCATTTTGCAGCGGCGTACACGCCGTCCCGGTGAAGCCGATGGCATGATGAGACGGGTCAAAGTGGAAACGGCCGGCTCAGTCGTACGCTATTTCCCGAATGGACCACGCTACATTCACTACGCGAACTTGAAAGATAGGTGGCCGGAAAAATCAGGCGTACTCAGTCCGTTCGCTCAACCTGGGCGTGCTTCCGTCATCGCCTTGTTCGATGATGAGATTCCGCCCATTGAGGCAGGGTTCGAGAAAACGACTCCCGACGCGATTCGCAGTCTCTCCAGACATGGTTTCAGTGTTTATAATCAGAATCGTCTCCCGTTCGAGGAAGTGTACGATCATTCTCGCCCCGTTTTGCCGAAAAACGTTCGTGTCGACCGTTGACTAGCCAGAACACTAACTACTGTCGGATGTCTACTGACCGGAAATCCCGGGGTTAGACTTTTAAATCTTATTCGTGGAAGTATCGGGTAGCGGAAACGAGACCTAGAATAACAACTTACCATCGATACCAGGGATAGCTACTACCGTGAAATTATACGACACAGTCGGGCGTCTAGTTGGTTTCATGTTGCCCGTTCGAAGCGCATGCAAAAGTAATTTATCGGCGACGCTGAGATCGAAGATAACAGTGGATGGAGACACGACTATGTTTAAGAGCTACAACATCTCCAAGCTAACAAGTTTGTTGTTGCTTTTGTCGATCATGTGCTCTGGATCAGTGAACGCCATAGAATGCGCGGATCCTTCCGCGGCCCCGTCAGGACTGGAAGCCGCCGCATACGGCGGTTTCTTTTTGGGCGCGAACGGCTGTATGTATGATCCCTATCAGGTCGACGTTAACGAAGTTCCGCCTGTTGTCACGAACAGTTCACGCCCATCGAATAAGCGACTTTTTTTCGTCAATGGCGGCAGCCCCAAGGTCGAACGCGAATTCCTGATGGCGCAACAGCTCTCGGAAGTCAGCGGCATACCCGTGATCGGTGTTTTCAATACCTTCCCGTCACGAAATGTTGTTCAAAGCCACAAAGCGATTGTATCGACCCTGACGGATTTAATGATCCGATCAATCGAGCGCGGCGAAGAACTTCACGTCCGGGGCGGCAGTATCGGACCGGCAATGATTTCCGCCGCGCTGGTTCGAGCAAAACTGGTTTTGCAGCGAAGAACCCGCCGGCCGGGCGAAGCCGATCGCATGATGCGGCTTTTGAAAATCGAAACCTTCGGCTCCATCGAACCCTACTTTCCCAATGGACCACGTTATATCCATTACGTGAACCGCAAAGATCTCATTCCAAAAGTAATTGGCGTGAACAGCGCCGTCATGGAGCCGGGACGCAGCTCTGTAATCGCGTTGTTTGACGACGAAGCCCCGCCGATCGAGGCTGATTTCGAAGAGACAACACCGGATGTGTACGAAGATCTTTCCAGACACGGATTCTCGGTCTACAACCAGAATCGCCTCCCTTTTGAAAGGCTCTACGAACTTTCGCGTGCGCGTTTGCCCAAGTTCATTGTCATTGACCGTTGATCGGGCCAACGTGAGAAGATACATCGTGACCACCGAGTGGATTTTCCCGCTCGGTCTTTCAGCGGCCATGGCCGGCCGGCGACGTGCTACAGACTTGATGCCGATCGGCTGGCTCATTGACGCTCTTTGAACCAGTATAGGCAAAACCCGTTTGTTCAATCCCCCGAAAATCCAACAGAAAATGGAGTTTCACAATGAGTGTACTCGTGACCAAACCTGCACCCGATTTCTCGGCGCCAGCCGTCATGCCGGACGGTACAATCAAAGCGGACTTTAAATTGTCGGATTTGAAGGGTCGCTATGTCGTCCTGTTTTTCTGGCCACTCGATTTCACCTTTGTCTGCCCATCGGAAATCATCGCCCACGACAATCGGATGGCGCGATTCGCCGAGTTGGGCGTGGAAGTTGTCGGTGTTTCGATCGATTCCCAGTTTACTCACCACGCTTGGCGAAATACGCCGGTGGGATCAGGCGGCATCGGCCCCGTGAAGTTCCCCATGGTGGCGGACGTACGCCATGAGATCGTACAAGCCTATGGCGTTGAACATCCCGATGGTGTCGCCCTCCGTGCGTCGTTCTTGATTGACCGTGATGGCGTCGTTCAACATCAAGTCGTCAATAACTTGCCTTTGGGGCGGGAAGTCGAAGAAATGCTGCGATTGGTCGAAGCGCTCCAGTTCGTCGAAGAGCATGGCGAAGTCTGCCCCGCAGGCTGGCGAAAAGGCCAAGAAGGCATGAAACCCACCGCCGAAGGGGTCGCGGAGTACTTGGCTAAGCACAGCAAAGAACTCTGATACCGCTTGTAATGCACCACCAGTCGAGGGCGCCCCCCCGGCGGCCGCGCCCCCGGACCCAC
>JAXHTV010000055.1 GCA_034189865.1 Pseudomonadota bacterium
TTCACATGTCAGACTTAGGTTCGCGAAATCCGCTAAGCCATCCTCCAGCTCATTTTCAAACTTGGCGAGATTCTTTCTGATCTTCTTGCATCCATATACGTCTTCCGACACATAGATGCCCAAGCCCTTAATTAGCTCATTGCAAACTCGAATCTGATCTTCAATATTTGGCTCACCGCGACCGGAGTTAAGGGCGCTTTCTTTTGATGCCTTTTCTATCTGCTCCTTGAAAACTGAAAAGGGAATCTGCGCCATCCCCGCTCCGGCTTCGTTCTTTGCCATCCAATGAAGTGCTGACGATATCCCCCCGCCCAGAAGAAGGGAAAGGTGTTCGCTTTGAAACAGTGCGGTAAGCCACGGCTCAATCTCGGAACGAAGTTTCTCTGCATCCAGCTCTTCGAGCTTGACTGGCTGCCGTTGATCGCGAACCTTGTATAGGTTGCAGCCGTTCCAACTGGTAATGTTTGATTCTTCGTTCATATCCAAGACCTATTCTTAACTTTGTTTCAGCTACATTGGCCGCTCTCGATTACATCTAGTAGCCATACCGAATTTGCGGGGTATCCGAATCAGACAAATACTTCATTATCTCGCCAACTTTGCGCGAGCATCCTAGAGTTACAGGATACTTGCCATCGAACGCATGCAAATTAGCAAAGTTAGGGGTCAGGTCTTATTCTTTGCCTCTCATTCACTCATTGGCTAGCCGACCGGTGAAGCTCGCATGGCGGAAGACCAAAAGATCAAACCTAACCCATTTTTCCAGAAAATCCTGATAAACACCGAAATCGACATTTTTGAACAAAAACTCACCAATACTTCAGAAGTTTCGACGCATTAATACAATTCCAATAGCCCCCAAATATCCAGCATCGTTTCGCCCTGCTATATTGATTTTTCCAACCAATTAAGCAACACGAACACGGCCATAAAAGCGACGCCGGACAACACACCAATACCACTCAGCACGGTGGGTACTGCAAAGCGATGTTCTAGTGGATACTCGTAGATTACGTCTTTCTTAGTTCGGTCGATATGGACGACTTGCGACATCACGGAGGACATGATGGATGTAAAAAAACTTGCTACTGCCAAAAAAGCAAGAAATCTCACACCAGGGTCTTCAAATATTGTTAGAGACAAATTCGTAGTAAGCACTATACCCGCAAAAGACAGAAGCCCCAGATGTCTCTGAAAGTCGATCATTAACTTGAGGTGTTGGAAGTCCTTTACTCTTGCATCCATCTGAATACCCCTGCTATGTCCAGCGCTACTGAGCGATCACATTATAACTTCCCATTAGTAAAGCATTGAAGGGCGCAGTCGATGTTAATCATCCTGACAAGTTGAGATCAAATAGGGCTCGAACCAAAGTTAAATCCGTTATGTTGGTTGCGCAAAAGAACAGAAGTTGGGCGATTAATGAGATAAGGTCTTGCATTTTGCCTCTCATTGACTCACTTTCATGACATTTCAACGGGACATACAAAATACGAGATCTCGTTCTTTGCCCCTCATTTACTCACAGGGCTAGCCATCCGGCGATGCTCGCAGGGCGAAAAAACAAAAGCCAAGACCTGGCCCTATTATCGAGACATAACCCCGCGATCCTTGTTATCCGTTATCCCCCCTCGTTATCTTCGCGGTGCGGCAACAGCTTTCCCGAAGTAGGTGATACCCTAGCGCGATGAGTTTGAATGGCACCGTACAACGCCGCTGGTGGGGGCGGCTCCGGCGCGGGTTTGTTCTGGTCGGGCTGGGATTGCTTGTGTTCCTGCTGGTCTTGGTCATTCGGGCGCTGGGGCTGTCGTCCCTGCAGCCGGATTCCGTGCCTCCCGAACCTTTGGCCTTTGATGAGAAACGCGCCGTTAATCGCTTGTCGGGTGCGATTCGATTTCCCACCGTGTCCTGGCAGCCCCCTCGGCCACGGGATGATGCCGTTTTCGCTGATTTCCGCGCCTATTTGGCTGAGAGCTACCCGAAGCTTCGCCCGGTCGTCCAACGGGAGGAGATTAACGGCAGCCTGCTCTACACCTGGCCCGGCTTGGAGCCCGATTTACCGCCGATTGTGCTGGCGGCCCATTTTGATGTGGTCCCGGCGCAGCCCAAGGCCTGGCGTTTCCCGCCTTTTTCCGGTGCCGTCGAACAGGGCGCTGTCTGGGGGCGCGGCACGCTGGATCACAAGGCGGCGGTCACGGCCATTCTGGAGTCGGTGGAGGCCTTGGTAGCTTCCGGCTACCAGCCCCGGCGCACGGTGTACTTGGCCTTCGGGCACGATGAGGAACTTGGCGGTGAGGAAGGTGCGGCCTATTTGGCCGCGACGATCCGGCAACGAACGCCCCATCTGGCCTATCTGTTGGATGAGGGCGGCATGAACGTGCTGGGCGCGGTGCCCGGCGTCGCGTCGCCGGTGGCGTATATCGGTATCGCGCACAAGGGATATGCGACGGTGCGCTTGTCGGTTCGCGCCACGGGCGGTCACTCCTCCATGCCGCCGAAGGAAACCGCCATCGGCATTCTGGCGCGCGCCGTCACGCGTCTGGAAACGCATCCTTTCCCGGCCGAGCTGGACGGAGCCGGTCGATTGATGTTCGAGTACTTGGCGCCGGAGATGACCCTCGCCCCCCGCTTGTTGTTCGCCAACCTATGGCTGTTCGAGCCGATGGTGAAGCGGATTTTGGCCGCCAAGCCGGCCTCCAACGCGGTGCTGCGCACAACGACGGCGCCGACGATGTTTCATGCGGGCACCAAGGCCAATGTGCTGGCGGACCGGGCGGAGGCGATGGTGAATTTCCGGCTCTTGCCCCGGCATGACTTTGACGATGTGATGGACCACGTACAACGGGTGGTTGATGACCCACGGGTCAGCGTTGAACTGCTCGGCGAGCACTCGACACCCCCGGCGCCGGTCTCCGATGTGTCCGCGCCGGAGTTTGGCCAGGTTCTGGCGAGTGTGCGCAGCGTGTTCCCGGATGCGGTGGGTGTACCTTTTTTGCTGATGGCGACCATCGACGCTCACCATTACGAAGCGCTCACGCCCAATATCTATCGGTATTTCCCCGCCCGGGTGCACAACGATGATCTGGTGCAGGTCCACGGCGCGGACGAGCGCATTGGCGTGGACAATTATCTGGATGTGATTCGCTTCTATGCGGAGCTGATTCGCCGCACGGCTTCTTAAGGCGCATTGCTTCGGGCGCGCGCGCCAGCGAAATCTTAAGCCGGGTCGTTTTGCAGCTTCGGCAACTGTTTCAACCCCTCGCTGAAAGAAATGACCGGTTCAAAGCCGAGTTCACGCCGCGCTTTGTCGATGCGGATGGTGCAATCCCGCGCCATCAAAGCCACGGCAAACCGGTTGATGGGCAAATGGGCTTTGATGCCCAGGCCCTCCCAACTCTTCTGCAACAGATACACGCCGCCGCGGACCAGCGGGCTGGGGATGGAAAGCCGCCCCGGCGTTAACCCCTGGGTGGTGAGCAGTGCGGTGATGATCTCCCGGAAACTGCGAACTTCATCGTCGGTAACAAAGTAGGCTTCGCCGCCACGTCCTTTGCCTTCCAGCGCCAGTTCCACCCCCCGCACCACGTTGGCCACGTGCGTGGTGGAGGTCTGGTGACGGCCGCCATCGATCCACACCAGCGCGTGGGCACGGGCGGCTTTGACCATACTGGGGAGTAATGTTCGATCACCCGGCCCCCACACCAACCGGGGTCGAATGCTGATGGTCTCAAAGCCGTGGGCCGGGTCATTGGCCCTCAGCACCCGCCTCTCGGCCTCCGCTTTGGTGGCGGGGTAATGGTAGGGAGAGTCGGGGGCCAGGGGACAGGTTTCGTCGATGTCCCGCATGTGCTGGCCGTAGAAACAACCGGCTTCCGTTCCCAGGTGAACAAAGCGCTTCACCCCGGCGGCCTTGGCGGCGTTGACCAGTTGTTCCGTGCCCTCGACGTTGATTTTCCAGTAATAGTCCCGGTCGCCACCCGGCCCGATATGGGCCGCACAATGAACCACGGCCTCGCAACCCCGTAACAGGTCCGGCTCGATCCGGCTGAGGTCGCCACGTACGGCTTGAGCGCCGATGCGTTTCAAGGCGGCGTCGCTTGCCGCGGAGCGGGACATGGCCAGAAACTCGTGCCGGTCGCGGAGTTTTTCAATGACCGCACCGCCAATAAAGCCGGACCCGCCGGTAATAAAGACCTTCATAATGGCTTCCTATGGTTGCTCACTGCCCAAACACGCACGCCTGCTCACGACTGTTTCAGGCCGCGTCCGCCTCGATGGGCTCGTAGCCCCAGGCATCGAAAGCGAAACGCCATCGTTGGTTAATTCGGCGCCCAAGACGCGGATCCTGCGGATAACGGTTTTTCTGATAGCTCTGCTGGCTGGCCAGATAGCGCCTAATGGGCGTTTCGGCCAAGGCCCAGCCCGGGAGCGCTAGTGTCTCGTAGATCTGGCGGATCTCGCCCATGCCGTCCCGCTCCAGGTCTTCGAAGCGCACTTCCACCAGCCGCTCGGGTGGAATGGCCTG
>JAXHTV010000056.1 GCA_034189865.1 Pseudomonadota bacterium
GAAAACAGGTAATGGTCAAACCGATTACCTCGACAGGTCAGGTAATCATGATCAACTAACCAGAGTAGATGCTGGGAACGGATATGACATCAGGCGAAAGGACCAGACCGTATACAGATACAGGATATACAGTGTCAATCCATGGCCTGGGACTCCACCTGAGGAATGGTTTCTCCAGGATAATACGAAGCTGCTTCTCATTGATATTACGGACTGGAAGGGAAACAGACTCACGTTTTACCGCGAGGCCGCCTACGGTACGATAGAAGAAGTTCGCGACAATATGGGCAGAAAACTTGAATTCGACTATTACAGCCCTGCCATTCAGTTACGAGAGGTCAAAGAGGTCGTCGGCGGCACGACCAAGCGCTCCATTTCCTTTACGTACAACTCTGATGGACTGCTTGAGACCTTCACGGATGCAAACGGCCGGACCACGCGTTATGCCTATTATGATGAACCAGCCACCCTAAGGCATAATTTGCTCAAGAGTGTTACTTACCCCAAGGGAAACACGGTGACTGTCCATTATGATGATGCCACCGGGCAGGTTGACTCCATCAAGGATAACGACGTGTCCGGAAGTACGATCACGTATACTCCTTCATCAAATCTAACAGTAACAGAGGTAGAAGATCCAGAGCACAACAAGTATAACTACATCCACACCGGCAACCTGCTGACGGCGTTCAAGGGGGCAAATGAGGCCAGGCGGGTGACCATCGATCGAACGGATTCTAACAATCCAAACCTTCCTACCAAGGTCACAGACAAGAAAGGCTACACCACTGAATATGAATATGACGCAATGGGCAATGTGACTAAGATAATTAACGATGACGGCATGGTGGCTACTTTCAGTTACAACGACAAGAACAACATCATTTCCAGCAGGGAGTTTCACGATCCCAATGGCACAACACCGCCGCCAACGACCTACACATATCAAATCGATGGCAACCGGCTGTGGAGAGTAACCAATCCTGAGAATGAAACAGTAGAACTTGGGTACGATGCCAATCACCAGTTGACCTCCGTAACCGATGGCCGGGGATATACCACTCAGTTTGCATACGACTCGTACGGGAACCTGGAGCAGGTCACGGATGCAGAGGGCAACACAACTGTGTATGAGAACGATTACGCTGGACGCGTTACGTCTGTGACCGATGCAGAAGGGATAAAGACGGCTATCACCTATGATGCTAATGACAATCCTTTAGACGTTATGAATTATGCCCGCGGGGAGCAGACCGTGCTTCGGACGGTATCAAGGCTTTATGATTTCAACGGCAACCTTGACTCCGTCAGCTGGCTCAACCAAGGGACCTCGTCTCAGACCAGATACACTTACGACAGCCAAGACCGGCTCCACAAGGTAATCAAACCCGGCAATCTCGACAAGGTGTTTACCCATTACGAAACGGGGTTGGTCAAAACCAGATCGGACTACAACAATGACACAACAACTTATTACTATGATGATCACAATCGGCTGGAAAGGACACGCTATCCTGACCAGACCGAAACTACCATTATTCGGGACCTCAATGGAAATGTGACTTCTGTCACTGGCAGAAACGGTACAAGTTCTTTTACATATGACAACCTGAACCGGGTGGAGACCTACACTGATCCATACAACAAGACAGTTCAGTACGATTACGACAATGCCGGACGGGTCAGCAAGATTACTTATCCGGGTAGCAATGAGGTAGACTACACGTATGACAACGCCGGGCGATTGGAGACTGTTACCGACTGGAACAACGGTTCAGTGACGTATGTCTATGATGCCACCGGCAATCTCAAAGAGATCCAACGTTCCAATGGCATTACAACAGTATATACCTATGACAGGGCTTCAAGATTGACAGGTATTACGGAAAAGGACGGCAGCACCATGCTGTGGTCATACACCTTTGAACTTGACGGTGTGGGCAATCATAATGCTGTTGACGTTGTCAATGAGCCGTTGGCCTTCACGGCCGCCTCTGAAGAAGTCACATACACCAACGATAGAACCAACAACAGACTCCTTTCCGCTGGTTCCACTTCATACACCTATGACGATAACGGGAACAGAAAGACCAGCACTGAAGGCGGAGTGACGACTACTTATACGTGGGACTATGAGAATATGCTTACCGGTATATCTACGCCGGGTCAGACCAACATTCAGCATGTCTACGACGCCATGGGCAACCGGATCACCAGGGTCGTAGACGGCATTACAGCCCGATATGTGCTCGATCTGAACAGCGACATGAGCCGGGTCTTGGCAGAGACCCATGGCAGCGGAGTTGTGACCGCCTATTACATTTACGGCCACGGCCTCATTAGCAGGATTGACGCCAGTGACAACACCAGAAGATTCTATCACTTCAACCATAGAGGCGACACGGTGGTCCTGAGCGATGATTCAGGGACAGTCAATGATGAATACGCCTATGGCGAATACGGCCAGGTGCAAGAATCTCCAACCAACACTACTCCCAATCCGTTCAGGTATGTTGGCCAGTATGGCGTCATGGATGAAGGGCAGAATCTCTATTTCATGAGGGCGAGGTTCTATGACCCAGAAATCGGACGTTTCTTGAACGAGGACCCACTTGGATTTGAAGGTGGCGACTGGAATTTGTATGCTTATGTGATGGGGAATCCGGGAACAGCCACCGATCCTCTTGGCCTGATGGATTTTGGTGGGATGTGGAAATCCGCAGTCGACAGGGCTGGCAAATACGCAGATGAGGCACTTAACTGGTCTGCGAAGAGAATAGAAGATGCCGCCCAGCACGTTGACAGACGATTAGAAGAACTGTCGCTTTGGCGTGGTCGCGAATCCGGAAAAGGAGTGGGAGGGTGTCAGGAGTTGCCTTACCAGACTTCGACAAACATCCAATTCATTTGTGTGCCTATGATAGGAGGTGCAGAGGAATTCCCCGCATATGCAGTTGCTACCCTCTACGTTTCAGGCAAGCGTACCATATACGATCAAACTTCGCCTGCAAATATGAGAAATACGATTCGAGCGATAAGATCGGGAGAGGCAGGAGAAGCTCTCAGAAACAGCATCCGCAAGGGGATGGAGCACTGGAACGATTTTTGGTACCCGAATGGAAACCCATTTCGAAGGTGAGAAGTTGTTGTGATGCATTATGCAGTTAGGACGCCATACAGGGGCCAAACAGTGCGAAAATGTGATTGAGATTGGGGGGCAATCAGCAGAATGATGGTTTGGTGATCATGCTAACGACAGAACATAGTGGTCACGATCAGTCGTTCTTCGGGCTATTTTGGAAATCGCAAGGCAACAGGAAACGCGCTGCACACCGCCCTTCGTTTAGATTCGAAGATATTGGCGAGGCACCCATGTATAGAAAAAGATCGATAGTCTTGCTGGTTTTGGGATTAACATGTTTCCTGTTTTGTGGCAGCGCCTCAGGATCAGCTACCGTTCTGTACGAGTATGACGATCTCCACCGTCTCACCCGTGTCGAGCGGCCAGATGGGTCAGTCACTGTTTATGAATACGACGATTTCGGTAACCGGACGTCTAAAGTGGTGACCGCCGCGGCCACCACACCTACGGTCCTCTTTGGCGCCAACCAGACCAGCGGGATTGCCCCTCTCCCAGTTACGTTCACAGACCAATCCACGGGTGACATCACCTCCTGGTCCTGGGATTTTAACGATAACGGCATGGAAGACTCCGACGAACAGAATCCGACTCACATCTTCACCTCTGCGGGCACCTACACGGTCAGCCTCACGGTAACAGCTACGGGCGGTTCCGACACAAAGACCAAGGCAGATTACATCACTGTTGCAGATCAATCGACCGTGGTGGCTAACTTCACCGGAGGCCCGACAAGCGGTGTGGCCCCACTCCCGGTCACGTTTTCTGATCAGTCGGCTGGGGGTATTACTTCCTGGGACTGGGATTTCGACAACAACGGCACGGTAGACTCAAACGATCAGAGTCCAACACACATCTATAGTGATCCGGGCATTTACAGCGTAAGCCTGACCGTGACAGGACCGGGTGGATCAGACACCAAGACACGCCCCCAGTACATTGATGTTAGGACTGAGGCTGTCGGTGCCGAATTGGCCGTTGTGCCACTTTCACGAGATGTCTCTGCACAGTCGGGTACTACAACGTTTGATGTGGGAAACACGGGCATCGGAACTATGAGTTGGACAGCAGTGGCTAACGACCCTTGGCTGACTATAACGGAGGGTAGCACTGGGACGGAGAGTGGAACAGTCACAGTGTGGCACGGAACCAATATGGGCCCTGCGAGAACAGGAACGATCACGATCACGGCTACTGGGGCTGCAAACAGTCCCGAGAGCGTGACAGTGAACCAGGCGGCGACTGCCGGACCAGACATATCAATCATCTCTCCGGTTGCCGATGATGTCTGGACCTTGGGGTCAACGTATG
>JAXHTV010000057.1 GCA_034189865.1 Pseudomonadota bacterium
CTGGGTAGGTAAGGGGGCAATCTGAACCTATTACCAGTCCTGTCTGCTATGAATCAACCTTCCCTCCACACCACGCCCCAGATTGCCACGTCGCTACCGCTCCTCGCAATGACGCACTGGGGTGAACTGTTACACGTAGGGAATGTACTACAAATGAAGTGAAGGAGATGAAGTAAGAGTCGATAAACCTCGTCAGGTTCCAGAATAGGTTCGCTACGGAAGAGACTCTTTCGGAGCTAAGGGCCTAATCATTTCTCTTTTTTACGAGGAGATTGCTTCACCTTCGGTTCGCAATGACATGGTGAATGGGATTGGTATTTCATAATTGTGAAACAGTCTCGAAGGCGGGGAGCCAGCTTTGGTTATGGGGTGGAACTACTCCGTGCCCCTTCTGAATTCCCTCCTCCGCAGGAAGGACATTTCCCAAAGTTAGCGCTGACGCCTTTACAACGAGCAGCAGGAAAGGGAGAAAGATGCGAAAAAGGATGATGGGCAAAATACTTGCAGTTTCAATGATATTACTAATCGCCGGGGCATTGATCGGTGGCTTGGCAGGGAGTGCCAAGGCCGCCGACAAGATCATTAGTCCCGATGGTTGGGCGTGGCAGAACCCTCTGCCCCAAGGGAATAGTCTTGAAGGAGTCTGGGGCAGCTCCTCAACCGATGTCTTCGCCGTGGGGGCTTTTGGCACGATCCTTCACTATGATGGCAGCGACTGGAGTGGGATGACCAGTGGCACTAGTGAACATCTTTATGATGTCTGGGGCAGCTCCTCCTCTGATGTCTTCGCCGTGGGATCCAGGGGCACCATCCTTCACTATGGTGGCAGCGACTGGAGTGGGATGACCAGTGGCACTAGTGAACATCTTTATGATGTCTGGGGCAGCTCTGGCTCTGATGTCTTCGCCGTAGGGGATTTTGGCACCATCCTTCACTATGATGGCAACGCCTGGACTCCAATGAGCAGTGGTACTACAAATCGTCTTTATGATGTCTGGGGCAGCTCCTCAACCTATGTTTTCGCCGTGGGGTGGGATGGCACCATCCTTCACTATGATGGCAGCGACTGGAGTGGGATGACCAGTGGCACCTTAGACGGTCTTCGTGGTGTCTGGGGCAGCTCCTCCTCTGATGTCTTTGCCGTGGGGGGTGATGGCACCATCCTTCACTATGATGGCAGCGACTGGACTCCGATGGCCAGTGGCACTACAAATCATCTTGATGGAGTCTGGGGCGACTCTGGCTCTGATGTCTTCGCCGTGGGATCCGGGGGCACCATCCTTCACTATGATGGCAACGCCTGGGCTCCAATGAGCAGTGGTACTACAGAGGATCTTCATGATGTCTGGGGCAGCTCTGGCTCTGATGTCTTCGCCGTGGGGGAGTTTGGCACCATCCTTCACTATGATGGCAGCGACTGGACTCCGATGGCCAGTGGCACCTCAGATTGGCTTTATGGAGTCTGGGGCAGCTCTGACTCTGATGTCTTCGCCGTGGGGCCGGATGGCACCATCCTTCACTATGATGGCAGCGACTGGACTCCGATGGCCAGTGGCACTACAAATCGTCTTCGTGGTGTTTGGGGCAGCTCCTCCTCTGATATCTTCGCCGTGGGGTGGGATGGCACCATCCTTCACTATGATGGCAGCGACTGGACTCCGATGGCCAGTGGCACCTCAGATTGGCTTTATGGAGTCTGGGGCAGCTCTGGCTCTGATGTCTTCGCCGTGGGGGGTGATGGCATCATCCTTCACTATGATGGTAGCGACTGGACTCCGATGGCCAGTGGTATCGATGAATGGCTTTATGGAGTCTGGGGTAGCTCTGGCTCTGATGTCTTCGCCGTGGGGGAGTTTGGCACCATCCTTCACTATGATGGCAGCGCCTGGACTCCGATGAGCAGTGGTACTACAGAGGATCTTCATGATGTCTGGGGCAGCTCTGGCTCTGATGTCTTCGCCGTGGGGAGGTTTGGCATCATCCTTCACTATGATGGCAGCGACTGGAGTGGTGGCCCTGGTGAACATCTTTTGGGTGTCTGGGGCAGCTCTGACTCTGATGTCTTCGCAGTGGGATCCGGGGGCACCATCCTTCACTATGATGGCAGTGACTGGACTCCGATGGCCAGTGGCGCCAGGAAATGGTTTTCTGGAGTCTGGGGCAGCTCCTCAACCGATGTCTTCGCCGTGGGGGATTTTGGCACTATCCTTCACTATGATGGTAGCGACTGGAGTGGGATGGCCAGTGGCACTACAAATCATCTTGATGGAGTCTGGGGCAGCTCTGGCTCTGATGTCTTCGCCGTGGGGTCTTGGGGCACCATCCTTCACTATGATGGCAGCGACTGGACTCCGATGGCCAGCGGCACTACAAATTATCTTTATGGTGTCTGGGGCAGCTCTGGCTCTGATGTCTTCGCCGTGGGGGAGGATGACACCATCCTTCACTATGATGGTAGCGACTGGACTCCGATGGCCAGTGGCGCCAGGATACGGTTTTCTGGAGTCTGGGGCAGCTACTCCTCTGATGTCTTCGCCGTAGGGGAAAACATGATCCTTCACTATGATGGCAGTGACTGGACTCCGATGGCCAGTGGCGCCAGGAAATGGTTTTCTGGAGTCTGGGGCAGCTCCTCCTCTGATGTCTTCGCCGTGGGGGATTTTGGCACCATCCTTCACTATGATGGCAGCGCCTGGAGTGGGATGGCCGGTGGCCCTAGTGAAGATCTTTATGGTGTCTGGGGCAGCTCCTCCTCTGATGTCTTCGCCGTGGGATCCAGGGGCACCATCCTTCACTATGATGGCAGCACCTGGACTCCAATGGCCAGTGGCACTACAAATTATCTTTTTAGTGTCTGGGGCAGCTCCTCCTCTGATGTCTTCTCCGTGGGATCCGGGGGCGCCATCCTTCACTATCGGGAGCCTGCCAACCTAGTAGTCTCCTGCGATGTGAATGGCAATGAGAAGAACTCCTTCGCCCCCGGGGAGACCGTCTATGTGTGGGGATCCAGATTCGCTGCCGGAGACTACAACATATTTATACAACCTGATGGCTCAGTTTCCGAGACTGGGGGTACCCTTGATAGCACGCTTGATCCATCCGGAGGAGCAGGAGCTCAGGAGAGTGTCACTGCCAACTCAAATGGTGACATCCCAGTTACACCGATTTGGGTGATACCTGTCGACGCCCCACCCACCGCCGAGGAGTGGGACATCATTGTTGACGATGGCGATGGTGAGTATAACGCAGCCAATGACGGCATTGATGATGCCACCTCGGTCGGTTTTGTAGCACCAGTCCCCGAGCTGCCAACCTTCGTGCTCTTCGGAGTGGGTCTTCTCAGCATTGCCGGGTACTGGAGATTCAGAAGATCACGGAACAGGCAGATGCAGACCAACTAGTTGGGAGCTTCTGACCTAGGTGAGAGGCATAGATGAGCGTAAATGTATTTATGATTGCGTGGGACAGTGCTGCACAAGCAGCGCTGTCCTTGCTTAAAAGGGGGGAGGGGTCCTCCTTTACAGGGCATAGGCACTAACTTAAGTGGAAGGGGGCAGAGAATCCCCCTAAATCCCCCTTTACTAAAAGGGGACTTCCAACCCCCTTTTAGTAAAGAGGGCAAGGGAGATTTGGATTCTAAGTTAACACTTATGCCTTTACAGGGGGCGGTGAAGAAGTGAATCTCCCCCCAGCAAGCTGGGGGCATCTGTGGCGCGAATTCTCGCTAGATTTTATAAACAAAGAGGTTTGAGCAGTAGGAAAGGGGGAAAGATGCGAAAAAGGATGATGGGCAAAATACTTGCAGTTTCAATGATATTACTAATCGCCGGGGCATTGATAGGTGGCTTGGCAGGGAGTGCCAAGGCCGCCGATAAGATAGTTAGTCCCGATGGTTGGGCGTGGCAGAACCCTCTGCCCCAAGGGAATAGTCTTGAAGGAGTCTGGGGCAGCTCCTCAACCGATGTCTTCGCCGTGGGGGCTTTTGGCACCATCCTTCACTATGATGGCAGTGACTGGACTCCGATGGCCAGTGGCACTACAAATCGTCTTTATGATGTCTGGGGCAGCTCCTCAACCGATGTCTTCGCCGTGGGGAGTGATGGCACCATCCTTCACCATGATGGCAGCGACTGGAGTGGGATGACCAGTGGCACTACAAATTATCTTTATGGAGTCTGGGGCAGCTCCGCCTCTGATGTCTTCGCCGTGGGGAGTGATGGCACCATACTTCACTATGATGGCAGCGACTGGAGTGGGATGACCAGTCCCTCCAGTAGATGGCTTTATGGAGTCTGGGGCAGCTCCTCAACCGATGTCTTCGCCGTGGGGGGTGATGGCACCATCCTTCACTATGATGGTAGCGACTGGAGTGGGATGACCAGTCCCACCAGTAGATGGT
>JAXHTV010000058.1:0-1850 GCA_034189865.1 Pseudomonadota bacterium
CTGGCCGCGTACAGTTGGAATCTGGTGGCCAACTACGCCGAGGCGATGGAGGTGGAAGCCATCGAAATGCTTTCAAGCGCCTCCGCCCGTCGGGTGCTGTTTCGTTGTCAAAACCGCTTTCAACCGGAAGGCGAGGGCGAACTGTGGCTGGATGAGGGTCTCTTGCTGGAAGATCCCGCCGTTCGCGTTCGCGCAACGTCGTTGGACCATGGCGTGACCTCACTGGGCTTCTGCGCCGAAGAGCCCATGCACGTGAATGTGTGGAAAAACCGCCTGGAGGAGATGAACCTGCTGGTGGGGCCATGGCTGGGGAAGTTCAAAGACGCGATCATGGCGGGAAAACCCGACGATACGCCCATACGGGCTTGGCGACGTGGCCTCAACACGATTGAGACGCCGGAGTTTTCCTTAGGCGAACTGCGGGAACAGATCGTGCGAATCGTGCCCGGTCAGCGGGTGGGCTACGTGGTGGACGTGCGATACACCGAGGCCAACGTGGAACGCATCGTGGCGTTGGTGAAAGGGGCCGATCATTTGTTTATCGAATCGCCGTTTCTAGACGAAGACGCTGAGCAGGCAGCGACCAAGAATCATCTCACCGCACGACAAGCCGGGACCATTGCTCGCCTCGCCGGCGTGAAGGCTCTGACGGTTTTTCATTTCTCGCCGCGTTATACCGACCGCGAATCGGTGCTGCGCGCCGAGGCGCTGGCCGCATTCGAAGGCCGCTGAGCCGCTTCCCAGGCCAGCATGGCCTGTTTTCGGTCTATGCCCCAATGATACCCCCCCAGCTCACCCAGGCTGCGCAGTACCCGGTGGCAGGGAATCAAAAACGCCACGGGATTGGCGCCCACGGCTGAGCCCACCGCCCGCGCCGCACGGGGACGGTCGATGCGTCGGGCCAAGGTCCCATAGGATGTCACCTCGCCACTGGGAATCGTCAGCAGTGCCCGCCACACCTGAAACTGAAAATTGGTGCCATGGATGTGCAGCAGCACGTTGCTGTTCGCCCCAGATGGACGGAATACCCGCCCCAGCATCGCGGCGGTTGCGGCAGGATCATGAACAAAGGACGCTTGCGGCCAAAGCCGCGTCAACGCCTTGACCGAATCGTCTGCGGTCGCAGAATCGGGGAACGCCAATCGGCAAATCCCGCGCTGGGTTTGCGCTAAAAACGCCGGGCCGAAGGGTGTCGTGCCCATGCCCCAGCGAATCTCCAGGCCCGCGCCATTGGCGCCATACTCCCCGGGCGTGGTCGCTTCCAGACGCACAAAGTGATCATGCAGCCGCCCCGGGCCCGAGAGCCCCACGGCCATGGCGGTGTCCAGGACGCTTTGCTGCGGCTCCTTGAGCAACGCTTTGGCGTGCTCCAGTGTCAGGCATTGCAGCAAACGCTTGGGACTCACCCCTGCCCAACGGCGGAACAATCGCTGAAAATGGGCCGGGCTCAAGCCCGCCGCCCCGGCAATCTCCGCCAGCGTGGGCTGATTTGAGCGATTGGCTTGAATGTAGCGAATGGCCGTCGCTATTCGGTCGTAGTCATCCATCATCCGGCCTTTGCCATGATTGAGCGGTTTGCGCCCGGAACGGGTTTGCAAACGTTAGCCGTCATGGATTCCGGGCGCCACCCGATTCTTGCGGTCGGCTTGCCGGCGCTTTCCGTACATAGCCGGTTTGGTTAGAATACGGCGCCTGCTTTGCTGCCCCATCGGTCTGTGCCGCCGGGCGGTGAATGGCCGACCAAAAAAAGCAGTTTATACGGAGAGGTGCCGGAGTGGTCGAACGGGGCGGTCTCGAAAACCGTTGTGCCTTTGCGGGCACCGAGGGTTCGAATCCCTCCCTCTCCGCCA
>JAXHTV010000058.1:1950-3711 GCA_034189865.1 Pseudomonadota bacterium
AATCCCTCCCTCTCCGCCATTCGAGCGATCGGTTGTTACTCAATCGCACCGAATTTCGGTGTTTTATGCGGTCCCGACCGACAGTTCTCGCCGTGCCTCAGATGTGTTTTTGCCGAGAGCCACCTGCCGGCAGTTTTGCCGCGTGCTAAGCCCGGCAGCGGGTGAAGGGAACGCCTACCGTTGTCGACACTCCATCGATGTCTTAGAATGCGTGCCCCTGCACAGATCACCCGTAGCTGAACATCTCATCTGCTCGGGATAAACCGCACCCGCTGCATGTTGTTGCGCAGCTTGCCCGCGCACCCGCTATCTGTTGCAGAGTCAAGCCGGGCGGCCCCCGGTGTGTCTTTACCACGACACGAACACTTTCCCGACGTGGGATCGCTTCACCGTGCTCCGCCTGCGGGCTGAGCCCGAACCGATATCCTCCGCCAGACCGGCGAATGCCCAGTGGCCCTCGCATACCCTTGCGGACCGGTTGGGCCATGTGGCCGGTGCGAAGCACAACCATGGAACCCGCATCAGCATGAACTCGATTCGACAGGAATGGCTCGCCAACATTCGCAGTGACCTGCTGGCAGGGCTGGTCGTCGCCCTGGCGCTGATCCCCGAAGCGATCGCGTTTTCGATCATCGCCGGTGTGGACCCCAAGGTGGGGCTCTACGCCTCGTTCTGTATCGCCACCGTCATCGCCTTTGCCGGAGGGCGCCCGGGCATGATCTCTGCCGCCACCGGCGCCATGGCGCTGGTGATGGTCACACTGGTCAAGGAGCACGGGTTGCAATACCTGCTTGCTGCCACCGTACTCACCGGCGTGCTGCAGATGCTGGCGGGCTGGCTGAGGCTTGGTTCGCTCATGCGCTTCGTCTCCCGCTCGGTGATCACCGGATTCGTGAATGCCCTGGCGATTCTGATTTTTATGGCCCAGCTTCCCGAACTCACCAACGTCACCTGGGTGGTCTATGCGATGGTGGCCGCGGGCCTTGGCATCATCTACCTGTTCCCTTTCGTGACCCGCGCGGTGCCCTCGCCATTGGTGGCGATTTTGGTGTTGACCGGCATTTCCATTGCGCTGGGGCTGGACATCCGCACCGTGGGCGACATGGGTGAGTTGCCCGATAGCCTGCCGCTGTTTTTGCTGCCGGACGTGCCGTTGAACCTGGAAACCCTGTCCATCATCCTGCCGGTATCGGCCACCCTGGCGGTGGTGGGGCTGCTGGAATCGATGATGACGGCCTCGATTGTTGACGACCTCACCGACACCGGCAGCAACAAAAACCGCGAGTGCGTTGGTCAGGGCGTGGCCAATATCGCGACGGGGTTTCTTGGCGGCATGGCCGGCTGCGCGATGATCGGCCAGTCGGTGATCAACGTGAAATCGGGCGGCCGCGGCCGGCTGTCGACGCTGGCCGCGGGGCTGTTCCTGCTGGTGCTGGTGGTGTTTGTCGGCGACTGGGTGGCGCTGATCCCGATGGCGGCGCTGGTGTCGGTGATGATTATGGTCTCCATCGGCACCTTCAATTGGGATTCGATTCGTAATCTGCGCGAACACCCGAAAAGCTCCACCGTGGTCATGCTGGCCACGGTGGCGGTGACAGTCTCCACCCATGACTTGGCCCAGGGGGTGTTGACCGGGGTGCTGCTGTCCGGGTTTTTCTTCGCCCACAAGGTGGGGCAGGTGCTGCATGTCGCTTCGATGGCCGAGGACGAAGGGCGCACCCGTGCCTACCGGATCACCGGACAGGTCTTTTTTGCCTCCGC
>JAXHTV010000059.1 GCA_034189865.1 Pseudomonadota bacterium
TCGTACACACCGGGGCCGATTTCGTTCGGGTATTCAAATTCCTCGAACACGTCCAACAGCTCCATATCGGAACGTGAGGTTTCAATGGTGATGACATCCGCATCCATATGGGCAATGGCTTCAATAATGTCGTTGAAGTCGGAATAACACATATGGGTGTGAATCTGGGTGTCGTCGCGCACACCGTTAGCGGTGATACGAAAGGACTCCACTGCCCAGTCGAGGTAGTCCTGCCATTCACTGCGCCGCAGCGGTAGACCCTCACGCAACGCGGCTTCATCGATCTGGATGATGTTGCCACCCCCCGCCTCCAGGTCCAGCACTTCCTCGCGAATGGCCAGGGCCAGTTGCAAACAGCTGTCACGGCGAGGCTGATCGTCACGCACGAAGGACCAGTTGAGAATGGTGACCGGGCCGGTGAGCATGCCTTTCAGCGGCTTGTCGGTTAGCGACCGAGCATATTTGATCCATTCAACCGTCATGGCTTTCGGACGGCTGATGTCACCGAACAGAATCGGCGGCTTGACGCAGCGCGAGCCGTAGGACTGAACCCAGCCGAACCGGGTGAAAGCAAAGCCCTCCAGTTGCTCACCGAAGTACTCCACCATATCGTTACGTTCGGCCTCGCCGTGTACCAGCACATCCAGGCCCAGTTTTTCCTGCTCGCGCACGGCGTGTTCGATCTCGGCCTGCATCTTCGCTTTATATTGTTCAGCAGAAATTTCCTGCTTTTTGAACGCCAATCGCGCCTTGCGGATGGCCGGTGTCTGGGGGAAGGAGCCGATTGTTGTGGTCGGATACAACGGCAGCTTCAGATGTGTGTGCTGCTTGACGATACGTTCGGAATAGGGGCTCTCACGCTGACCCAGTTTGGCGGTAACATTTTTTACCGCGGCATTTACTACCGGATTGTGTACACGTTCGGAGTTCTTGCGGCTGTCGATAGCGTCCCGGTTGGCGTCCAGTTCGTCCGCAACCGCTGCACGACCTTCATTGATAGCCTTGCCCAGCACGGCGAGCTCCACCAGTTTCTGTTTGGCGAAGGCCAGCCAGCTGCGGATATCGACATCCAGTTTCTGTTCGCTGTCCAGGTCCACCGGCACATGCAACAGCGAGCAGGACGGCGCGATCCACAGGCGATCGCCCAGTTTTTGCGCCATGGGTTCCAGCCAGTCTAGGGTAGCGTTGAGATCGGTTTTCCATATGTTGCGACCGTCGATGGCGCCCACGGACAGCACCTTGTGTACCGGCAACCAGTCCATGATCGTCCCAATCTCAACACGGCCACGCACCGCATCCACGTGCAGACCGGCGACCGGCAAATTGCAAGCCAATTGTAGATTCGCCTGCAGGGTACCGAAGTAGGTGGCCAGCAGTATCTTGACCGGGCTTTCTTTAAGGTAATGATAGGTAGGCTCAAAGGCCTGCTGCCATTGGGCGTCCAACTCGGTAACCAGAGCAGGTTCGTCTATCTGCACCCACTGGGCTCCGGCATCGGCCAGTTTTTCCAGCAGCTCGCCGTAGAGCGGCAGCAGCTTTGGTAACAGATCCAGACGATTGGATGCGTCTTTTTCTTTACTTAGCCACAGATAGGTCACCGGACCGATGATCACCGGCTTGGCATTCACTCCAGAGTGTTTTGCCTCCGCCAGTTGGCTGAGCAGACGCTCCGTATTCAGGGTGAAGGTGGTATCGGCGGTGACCTCCGGCACGATGTAGTGATAGTTGGTATCGAACCACTTGGTCATTTCACCGGCATGCACACAGGCGCAGCCGGTATCGTTTGCGGAACGACCACGCGCCACGCGGAAGTAGTTATCCAGTTCGCTGCCTTGCAGACCGGCAACCCGCGCCGGTAGATGGCCCAGGGTGAAGCTCATGTCCAATACCTGGTCGTACAGCGAGAAATCCCCTACCGGCACAAGATCCAGTGACTGTTGCATTTGCCAGTTAACGCCGCGGATCTGCTTGGCGGTTGCCAGCAGCTCCGCTTCGGAAGCCTGCCCCTTCCAGAACGCCTCCTGGGCGAATTTCAGTTCGCGTTTAGCGCCGACGCGGGGAAACCCCAAGTTGTGTAATGAAGCCATAACCTGTTCTCCGTTTAGCTGATTGCGACACAGCATATGGAAAGCAAATCATGACGAATAATGGTATATTTTCATTTATTCATTAATTTTACTAATGACCTATCTGCCACCATGATTGATCGAGTCCACCTGCGTATCCTGCGCGAAATTGAACGGCACGGATCACTTACCGCCGCTGCCAAAGCACTGAGCCTGACCCAGCCCGCCCTCACGCATACGATCAAGAAGCTGGAGGCACGCCTGGGCACATCCCTGTGGACCAAGGAAGGACGCCAGTTGCAACTCACCCCGGCAGGCACCTACCTGCAACGGGAAGCCGCACGGCTGCTACCGCAACTGGAACATGTCGATGAAGTGCTACACCAATACGCCAGTGGCGATAAAGGCATGCTGCGCATTGGCATGGAATGCCACCCCTGTTACCAGTGGTTACTGAAACTAGTCCAGCCGTTTCTGACACGCTGGCCCGGCGTGGACGTGGACGTGAAACAGCAATTTCAGTTCGGCGGCCTGGCGGCGCTGTTCAATCATGACATCGATATCCTGGTCACCCCGGACCCGGTGCTGCGTGAAGGGATTTCCTTTGAACCGGTACTGAACTATGAACAGGTGCTGGTGGTGGCTGACAACAGCCCGCTTGGCGGCCTGGATCATATCGAACCGTCGCAACTCTCGGATCAGACCCTATACACGTATCCAGTCGCCACCGAGCGCTTGGACATTTATCAACAGTTTTTACTGCCGGCCCGTTGCTTGCCGAAGAGACACAAGACGCTGGAAGACACTGAAATGATTCTGCAAATGGTAGCGGCCGGGCGCGGCGTATCGAGCCTGCCAGAATGGCTGGTACATACCTACCGAAAGACCCTGCCCGTGCGCGCCGTACGCCTGGGCAATAATGGCGTGCACAAACAGATCCACCTCGGCTATCGCGACTACTCAGCCAATAATCAGCACATCACGGCCTTCGTTCAGTTGGCCCGAAAGCATGAAACCGCGTAGAGGAAGAAATACACTTTATTCAAGGCGGCGATTCCGGGATTCAACACTTTGAGGGGTACCCCGCTCCCCTTACAAAACCCATATTCCGT
>JAXHTV010000060.1 GCA_034189865.1 Pseudomonadota bacterium
CCCAAATCCCGCAGCCGCGAGACGTCCAGCAGTTTGCGGGGCGTGCCGTCGGGTTTGCTGGTGTCGTAAACGATTCGTCCTTCGTAGCCCACCACTTTCGCCACCAACGAGGCCAACTCGGCGATGGAAACGTCCTCACCCACGCCAACATTAACGATTTGTTCCGATTCGTAGTGGTCCATCAAGAAAACGCAGGCATCGGCCAAATCATCCACGTGCAAAAACTCGCGCCGTGGATTACCGGTGCCCCACACCGTCACGGTGGGCGTTTCGGCCTCTTTGGCTTCATGAAACTTGCGGATTAGCGCGGGCAGCACATGGGAGTTGGCCAGGTCGAAATTGTCCCCGGGTCCGTAAAGATTGGTGGGCATGAGCGAAATGGCGTTAAAGCCATACTGCCGGCGATACGCCTGACACATCTTGATGCCCGCGATCTTCGCGACCGCATACCACTCGTTGGTGGGCTCCAGCGGGCCGGTCAGCAAGCAATCCTCCGGCATGGGTTGCGGTGCGTGCTTGGGGTAAATGCACGATGAACCCAAGAACAGAAGCTTGGAAACGCCATGCTCATAAGCGGCATTGATGACGTTGGTTTGGATGAGCAAATTATCCCGGATGAACTCGGCGGGGTAGATGTCATTGGCATGAATACCACCAACCTTCGCCGCAGCGAGAAAAACATACTCGGGTCGCTCGGTTCTAAAGAAATCGTCAACGGCCGCTTGGCTGCATAGATCCAGCTCCGCTCGCGTCCGAAGCAACAGATGCTCAAACCCACCCGCTTCCAGACGCCTCACGATGGCCGAACCCACCAAGCCCCGATGGCCGGCGACGAATACCCGCGCGTTTTTATTCATGGTGATTAAATGTCCGATATCCTTCACGTCGACACAGTTCGTCCTTTTCGGCGTCTTTCAAATCCTCGCGAATCATTTCTGCAACCAGTTCTCGGAAGCGGACTTTGGGTTCCCATTCAAGCTTTCTCTTGGCTTTGCTTGGATCACCCAGCAGGGTGTCCACTTCCGTCGGCCGAAAGTAGCGACTATCCACGGCGACGACGCAGTCGCCGCTTCGCACGTCGAACGCCTTTTCTTCGATGCCCGATCCTTCCCATCGGAGGCCAATGCCCAACTCCTCGCAGGCGAGAGTCACAAACTCTCTCACGGAGTGTTGTTCGCCGGTGGCGATGACGTAATCATCCGGTTCGTCTTGCTGGAGTATTAGCCATTGCGCTTCCACGTAATCGCGGGCGTGTCCCCAGTCCCGCAGGGCATCCAGATTGCCAAGGTAGAGCCGTTCTTGTAGACCCAGTTTGATTCTGGCCAAGGCGCGAGTGATTTTGCGTGTGACGAACGTTTCCCCGCGAACCGGGGATTCGTGGTTAAACAGAATCCCGTTGCAGCCGTAAATTCCGTAGGCCTCGCGGTAGTTGACGGTAATCCAATAGGCATAAAGCTTGGCTGCAGCATAGGGCGAGCGAGGATAGAAAGGTGTGTTTTCATCCTGTGGGATCGCTTGCACTTTGCCGTACAGTTCAGAAGTGCTGGCTTGGTAGAACCGGGTCTTTTCTTCCATCCCCAAAATGCGGATCGCTTCCAGCAAGCGGAGCGTGCCGATGCCATCGGCATTGGCCGTATACTCCGGTGTTTCGAAGGAAACGGCGACGTGACTTTGGGCGGCCAAGTTGTAAATTTCATCCGGTTGTACTTCTTGCACGACACGGATTAGGTTGGTGGCATCGGTCAGGTCGCCGTAATGCAAGACCATCCGCCGTTCCGGTTCGTGCGGGTCCTGGTAGAGATGATCAATCCGTTGGGTGTTGAATGAAGAAGCCCGGCGTTTTATGCCGTGTACCTCATAGCCTTTAGCCAGGAGCAGCTCCGCTAGGTACATGCCGTCCTGTCCGGTGATGCCGGTGATGAGCGCTCGCTTGCTCATGCAGTTTCCTTCTCAGCGGGCAAATGACAAAGGGTCATCGCTGTCTCCGAAAAGCGGTTCATAATTGCGTCTCGATCGAGATTTCGCTCGGCGTAAGCACGGGCGGCGTTACCCAAGCGACGACGTTTGACGGTATCAGCGGCAAGCGCGGCAATCGCTTCTGTCAGTGCCGTCGTATCTCCAGGAGCAGCTAATATTCCACAGGTTTCCACAATACGCCCAACTTGTGTTTCGGGGGTCACGGTTGCCACCACGGGCCTACCGCTTGCTAGCATACCGGTCAGTTTAGATGGCATCACCAAGTCAGCAGCATCAGCGCGCTGCGGTAGCAAGTGTATGTCTGCAAGGCTTAGCAAATCATTCAGTCGCTCGAGGGGCTGAAGTGGCAACCAGCGGACATTGGGTAGGTCGCTGGTTTGGTCTTTGAGTCGTTCCCTGGCGCTGCCAGCGCCAGCGATGACAAAGACGATATCCCTTCGATCTTTTAGCATTCTGGCTGCATCCGCCAGTAATTCCAGGCCCTGTTTCTCGCCTAAATTGCCCGCGTACAGAGCGACCGTTTGGTCCTCTTTAATATCGAGCTCTAGCCGAAAAGGGCTGGCTTTGTCTGGAAGCGGGTGAATCGTATTGATGTCGGCCCAGTTGGGAAATAGCGACAACTTTTCCGGTGGGTAGTTTTTCTCCTCCACCCGTGCAAGCATGCGCTCGGAAATTGTCGTGATCCGATCGAACCGCGATAACAATGCATGTTCGAGCCAAAGTGCCACATGTTTTAAGTACCCTTTGGGCAGCAAGCCCATATCGAACGCTGCATCGACTTCCAAATCCTGAATATGAAGCCAGCTTTTCGCACCTGATAGCTTGGCCGTCAGCAGTGCAACCGGCGCAGAGAATAGCGTGGGTTCAACGGTAAAGACTAAATTCGGCCGCCACCGCGCCTGAGCGAGTGCCACGGGCGTGCTGCTAGCGGCAAAACTCGCTAAGTGGAGCAGCCGTTTCGCCCCGTTGGGCTTTGTGGGAACCCACAATGGGCAGCGCCAAACCGGTACCCTTGTCCCGTCATGCCATTGCCGATCGTTACCGTCACGAATATTGGCAATGGC
>JAXHTV010000061.1 GCA_034189865.1 Pseudomonadota bacterium
CACCATCACCATGACCCCATAGTCGGTCATCTTGCTGATTCGGAGCATCACAACACCCGCTGTAAAAAGTAGGACTAAATCAGTCCGAATTCGTTCCCGATAAAAGGCGCCGGAAAGCGCCCTTATTTCCCCAAGGCCGCTTATTGTAACGCCGCCGCGGCACAGGGAGCAAACATCCATTGCGACTAAAAACACCGGCGCTGGCCTCGCCACTTCGGCATCGCAGGGCGGCCATCGGCCGACGCGGCGATCCATGCCGGCTGGATCCATACACCGACGTTCGGGATCCGCCCATTGCCCTATGGATTGCCTCGTCGCTTCGTTTCTCGCAATGACATCGATCTTTCGTCATCGCGAGGAGGCAAAGCCGACGTGGCGATCCATGCAGTGGTTGTGATCGGTTCAACGCTCAGCGCCTGAAAGGGGTATTCCGCGGATCAGACCTTATAGTAGTCCCGGTACCAGGCAACGAAACGCTCAATGCCCACTTCCACCGGCGTGTCGGGCCGATAGCCCACATCCCGCTCCAGATCGGCGCAATCCGCGAAGGTATCCACCACATCGCCCGGCTGCATGGGCAGCAGCTCCATCCGCGCCGGCTTTCCGATCACCTTCTCGAGCGTCTGAATGTAGGTAATCAAGTCCACCGGTTGACCGTTGCCGATGTTATAAACGCGCCAGGGCGCCCGACTGCTTGCCGGATCGGGGGCTTTGGCATCCCACTGCGCATTGGACTTGGCCGGCCGATCCAACACCCGGACCACCCCTTCGACGATATCGTCGATGTAGGTGAAGTCACGGCTATGCCGTCCGCGATTGAAAACCGGTATGGACTCATCGGCCAGTAGTGCCCGGGTGAATTTAAACAACGCCATGTCGGGCCGGCCCCATGGCCCATAGACCGTGAAGAACCGCAGCCCCGTGCTGGGTATGTGGTAGAGATGGCTGTAGGCATGAGCCATCAATTCGTTGGCTTTTTTTGTCGCGCCGTAGAGCGCCAAGGGGTGATCCACATTGTCCGAAACCGAAAACGGCAGATGCTCGTTGGCCCCGTAAACAGAACTGCTGGACGCATAGACCAAGTGATCGACCGGATGATGTCGACACCCCTCCAGCACATGGAGAAACCCGCTGAGGTTGCTGTCGACGTAGGCGTGGGGATTGTCGAGTGAGTAGCGGACACCGGCCTGAGCCGCCAAATGCACGACCCCGTCGAACCCGCCCTGGGCAAACAGGCGCGTCATGCCCTCCCGATCGGCAAGATCCAAGTGTTGGAACCGAAAATTATCGAGCGGTTCCAGGTGCGCAAGACGGTCTTTTTTCAACTGAACGTCGTAGTAGTCGTTCAGGTTGTCGATACCCATCACCACGTCGCCCCGCTCGAGCAGACGCTGGGCGACATGGAATCCGATAAATCCGGCCACGCCGGTCACGAGTATGTGGGACATATTAAAACGAGACCCATCCTGATGGAGCGGAGAAGCGGGGGTAGTTTACCGGAAAACGATTCGCCGCCGGGGATGGGCACCCCTTGCCGTGGTGGCAGTGAAAACAAGGGCCCGGGTGACGATCCATGCCCCACGTTAGCCACCTCGTCATCGCGAGGGCCGTCAGGCCCGTGGCGATCCATGCCGCCTCGACCACTACATCAGCGTTCGGGGTCCACTCAACCCACCATGGATTGCCACAGCGCTTCGCAATGACGGAAATCCACTCCGTGCCGCGCTGGGGCTGGGTTTACCTCCAACGTCATCGCGAGGGCCGTCAGGCCCGTGGCGATCCATACGGCCTCGATCAATGCACCGACGTTCGGGATTCGCTCGATGCCCTATGGATTGCTTCGTCACTTCGCTCCTCGCAATGACATCCACCTTTCGTTATTGCGAGGAGGCTATGCCGACGTGGCGATCCATACGGCGCGGGATACGAACCGGACATCCGAGCGGTCCAGCAACATCGCAAGAACTGGCGGACCCTCCACTGGACATGTGACGAGGGCACTGAGAACTTAAAGACCGGCGTTGTTGCCGTCGAATACCCGATCCGCCCGGTAGCTGGAACGCACCAGCGGACCGGAAACCACTTCCAGAAAACCGCGGTCGAGACCCCATTGCCGGTACCGGGCGAAGTCCTCCGGCGGCACATAGCGTTGGACCGGCAAATGGTTGACGGTGGGGCGCAGATACTGCCCGAAGGTCACAATATCCACGTTGGCGGAGCGCAAATCATCCAAGGTTTGGAGGATCTCATCTTCGGTTTCGCCGAGACCCAGCATCAGGCTGGTTTTGGTGATGACATCCCGACGGGCCGATTTGGCGCCGGCCAACACGTCGAGTGTTTGCTCATATCCCGCCCGTCGATCGCGAACCTCGTGGGTTAACCGGCGCACCGTTTCGAGATTTTGAGCGTAGACGTCGACGCCGGACTCCACCACCGTTCGCACATGGTCAGGGTTACCACGGAAATCCGGGGTGAGCGCTTCGACCTTGGTGTCGGGGTTCAAATCTTTCGTAGCGACCACACACGCGGCGTAATGGGCCGCCCCGCCGTCGGGCAAATCGTCCCGGTCCACCGAGGTCAGCACCACATAGCGCAACCCCATCAGTTGCACCGCGCGGGCGGTGTTGGCAGGTTCTTCGGCGTCCAGTTTGCCGCGCGGATTACCGGTATCGACCGCGCAAAAGCGACACACCCGCGTGCACACCGACCCCATTACCATGATGGTGGCCGTACCGTGACTCCAGCACTCCGCCAGATTGGGACACATGGACTCTTCGCATACCGTGCTCAGCCGATGTTCGCGCACGATATCTTTCACATCCACATAACGGCCATGACCGGGCACCTTAACCCGCAACCACGCGGGCTTGTCTCCCCGCGGCACGGCGGCCGGGTCGCGCGCGCGCTTGACGCCGTTTTTGATGGCCGTCACACCATCGCGGTCATGCTTTTCGCCGCTGGAAACAACCGGGATGCCTTTGAATGCGGAGCTCACAACGTCAGACCTCATGGGCAAGGTGAACACTTTAGCGGTG
>JAXHTV010000062.1 GCA_034189865.1 Pseudomonadota bacterium
TATTCACTTAATCACTTGTTCACTTAATCACTTAACGCTGTATTCGACGATTCACCATAACTCAGCATAATTTCTACCACTCGTTTTATCTCGCAAATCTGTAAATATTTCTGCATCAAAATCTACATCGTTAAACTCTTGAGAATTCCTAAATGTTTCTAAGCTAGTCCAAAAATTATTTACTGGAAGAATATCAATTAAAATTTCTTCTCCATCAGGAATATTAATTTCTTCTAATAATTCAATAGTTTTGCCTTTCTTGATTCCTTTGACTAATGACATGATGATTCTTTTTTAAGTTTTAAGTTAATTAACTGGCTTTACTAATAATCTTAGAAATTCCCCTTATAAATAATCCCCAGAGCTTTCACTAGGTCGAATATGTAAATACTTGCTCGTAGTATCCAATGAAGCATGACCTAATGTTGCCTGAACTAACCTTAATGGCGCACCCCGTTCTAAAGCATGAGTCGCATGAGCGTGCCTTAACCAGTGCGGAGAAACTCGCTCTGCTTGCGGTAATTGAGCCTTGGCAGCAGCCCGTTTCACAATCCTATGTATGTGGGCAGGGGCTAAAGCATTACCTTTTTCACTGGTAAAGATCGGTGCAGCCCCTAATGCGGACTCTCTAAACTTTTCTAATTCAATAGCTAACTCAGGTTTAAGGGTGATATAACGGGTTTTACCTCTCTTACCATATACCGTAAGCTGAACCGTCTTGATTTCGGGTCTAGGGGTAATATCTTTCCACGATAGTCCACATAATTCACTCACCCTTACCCCAGTCTGATAAAGAGTTTTTAAGATCAGATGATTCCGTAGATTCAACTCATTCTCAATCAAGGCTTTCACTTCCTCAACAGTAAGAATGCGTTCCACTAGAGTTTCTTTGGGAACAGCCACCTTAAACTGTCGCGGAAGAGGACTAGATTTGATCGGTGCAGCATCTAATGTCACCACGTAATTAAAAAAAGCCTTCAAAATAGCTAAATGCTTCTGCTTCGTAGTATCAGCACAATCTAAACTATCCAACCAATTTCTGACGTGCTGGGACTTAATCTGAGGTAGAGTCAGCTTGACAGCCGAACCAAACTGATTGATGGTATTTTCATAGCTTTTGCGCGTATATCCGTGATGCAGAGCCAACCATTCCTCTATTAATTCCTTCATTTACTCCCAGGGGCTGTTAAGAGTAGAACAATACTATTATACAGTTGCTCGACACCAAACCCCGATTCTCTCGTTGTCGGGGAACAGAAATTAAGCAAAACTTATCTTTGTTAAGCAAAGAAAGTAAGTATAAATACTCGATAAATAAGTTCTATTTATATTGGAAACGACGAATTTAAAACGGCGTTGCTTCCTTTATTCTTTGCCCAAAATATTTGGTAAATCGCGACTGGCATGAATAATCCTAATTACAGTTAGTCGTTCTTCATCATAAAGATAAAATATCAGATGTTTTTCAAAGCCTTTAACTGCCCATTTACGCAGTCCTACTAGCCGAGAATTATCAACTTCAAACAGACTACCCTTACCTGGGATTGCTGCTAATTTAGCAATGGTTTGTCTGGTAGCATCAAAAAAACGTAGAGCAGCATCATGATTATTTTGAGCAATATACTCAAACAATTTATCTATATCCTGACTGGCTTTTGGAGTAATTAAAATCCGTCTGGTCATGATTTGGACTGATTTAACCGTTCCATTAATTCCGTCCGTTTTTGCAACCACCAATCATCGGTTATTTCCACAGGTTCGCCACTGTTTAAGCCTTCTAGTAAGAGTTTTTCAATTTGTTTTTTTTCGGCTTTTTCTTGGTCTTGACGAATTAAATAACGGATATACTCGCTAGCGGTACTGTAACCACATTGGTCAATTTGTTGGTCGATAAATTCCCGCATTGATTCGGGAAGAGAAATGTTGAGCGTAGTCATGTCTCTATGGAGTTGAAATTATCCTACTCTTAAAGTTTGACATTCTTTGCCAATATTTGCCAACGTCAGTTTTTCGCTTGAATTCAAATAGTTATCAGTTTCTTGGACTTGACTAACCAATCAAGAAGATGGTTTTGTGCAACCATTACTATTCTTTGTCCCTCCTCACTAACTAACAACTGAAGCAGAATCTCTTTGATTACCTCTTGACCTGTATTAATTATTCCCTCTAACAACTCAAGACAGGGTTTGAGCTTCTCTAAACCGTTAGGCGATGAGTCTATATACTCAGATTCTTTAGGTTCAGATTGATTATTTTCCGTAGTCTGGGGTAGCTCTAAAGGATAGATATCCCCTTTTATGGGGGGGGTGACTACCGAGGGTTTGGGCGGGTCAATGCCATACATAGTTTGCATCTTAGCTTGATGAATTCGAGATTTTTCTTGTCTTTCCAGCTCTTGTTGTAATCTATCCCTTCGCTGCTGCTCTCGATGCTGTAGAACATCAATAGCAAAAGATAAATCTTCCACCGTCAAACTGTAATATCTAACCTGTTGTCCTTTGCTTCCTTGGCGACGAGAAATTAACTTTAAGCCCAGTTGGTTAATTAAGATGGACAGTAACCACATTGGTTTACAGTTGGCAGGAATAGTAAAACCTAAAATAGCTTTAAGATGAGCGCGGGAAGCATTGGCAATCTCGGTCATCTTGACT
>JAXHTV010000063.1 GCA_034189865.1 Pseudomonadota bacterium
GCCATCGCACAGTTCTTGCTGGACTTCACCCATGCCAGCCCTTGGTCTACCATGGTGGCCATTTACGTGGCCACGGTCATCTTTACCAACTTGATCACGAACAATGCTGCGGCGGTGCTGATGTTTCCCTTTGCACTGAACATTGCCGGCGACTTGAACGTGAGTTTTATGCCCTTCGCCATCGCGATCATGATGGGTGCGTCTTCCAGCTACGCCACCCCTATCGGTTATCAAACCAATCTGATGGTGATGGGACCGGGCGGCTACCGGTTCAGCGACTACTTCCGTTTGGGCATCCCCCTCACGGTGGTTGCAGGAATCATTACGGTCGTCACCATTCCCATGGTCTGGTCCTTCTGATGCGGAACGAACGAACACCCCGATTCATGACGTATTATTTCAGGCCGATCACATCAATCTACTTCCAACCGCACACCCAAATAAGGCAAGCGCTATGTCCAATTTGATTCAGCCCCACGGCGGCACCCTTTGCGACAACTATCTGCACGGCGACGAACTCGAAACGACCCGTGACAAAGCCCGTGGCTATCCCGATTGGAATTTAAATACCCGCCAATTGTGCGACATCGAACTGCTCCTGAATGGCGGTTTTTCCCCGCTGAAGGGATTTCTCACCCAAGCCGAATATGACGGCGTGGTCAGCGACATGCGGCTGCCAGACGGCAACCTCTGGCCCATCCCCATCAATTTGGACGTCTCGCAGGCGTTTGCCGACAGCCTCTCCGCGGGGGACTGGGTTGCGTTGCGTGATCCAGAAGGCGTTCTGATCGGCGTAATGGAAGTCAGCGATATATGGCAGCCGGACAAGGCGAAAGAAGCCCAAGGCGTATTCGGCACCACCGACCCGGCGCACCCCGGCGTGCACTACTTGATGAACCGTGCCGGCGCGGTTTATTTGGGCGGACGGGTGCTGGGCATCACCCCCCCCACGCATTACGATTTTCGCTCCTTGCGCCTCACCCCGACGGAAATGCGCGCCGCTTTCGACAAGTTGGGATGGCGCCGGATCGTGGCCTTCCAAACCCGGAACCCTATGCACCGGGCTCACCAAGAACTGACCCACAGGGCGGCCAAACAAGTCGAAGCCAACCTGTTGATTCAACCCGTGGTGGGCATGACCAAACCCGGTGATATCGACTACTTCACCCGCGTGCGCTGCTACGAAAACCTGCTCCGCCACTATCCGGAGCATTCCACGATGCTCAGCCTGTTGCCCCTGGCCATGCGCATGGGCGGTCCGCGCGAAGCCGTCTGGCATGCCATTATTCGGAAGAACCATGGGTGCTCGCACTTTATCGTCGGGCGCGACCATGCCGGGCCGGGCAAGGACAGCCAAGGCAATGATTTTTACGGCCCCTACGAAGCGCAGGAGCTGGTCTCCCAATACCACGACGAGCTGGGCATTGAGATGGTGCCGTTCCAGCAAATGGTGTTCGTGGAAGAAAAAGCCCAGTACGTGCCAGTGGACGAAGTGGAAGAAGGCGACAGCGTGCTCAACATCTCCGGCACCGAATTCCGCCGCCGTTTGCGCGAAGGGGCAGATATCCCCGAGTGGTTCTCGTATCCCGATGTGGTCAAGGAATTGCGCCGCAGCTACCCCCCGCGCTCCCGGCAGGGCTTTACCGTGTTTTTCACCGGTTTGTCCGGCTCCGGCAAGTCCACAATCGCCAACGCGCTTATGGTGAAACTAATGGAAATGGGCGGCCGGCCGGTGACCATGCTCGATGGAGACTTGGTGCGCAAGCATCTCTCCAGCGAGCTGGGTTTTTCCAAAGATCATCGTAATTTGAACGTGACCCGCATCGGCTTTGTGGCCGCGGAGATTACCAAGCACCGCGGCATTGCCATTTGTGCTCCTATCGCACCCTATACCGACACCCGCCGGATAGTGCGCGAAATGGTGGAAGCCAACGGCGGCTTCGTGGAAGTACATGTCGCCACATCGCTGGAAGTATGCGAAGAACGTGACCGCAAAGGCCTCTACGCCAAAGCCCGAGCGGGACAAATCAAGGAATTCACCGGCATCAGCGACCCCTACGAAGCACCCGAAGAACCGGAACTGGTCATCGACACCCAAGACTGCTCGCCCGACGAAGCCGCGCAACGGGTGTTGTTGAAGCTGGAAAATCTCGGCTATTTGGACTGATCCGCCCGTATTGGAAAACTCACCAGAGCTCTATGGATTGCTTTGCCTCGCGCTTGTCGCGATGAATCACTCTCTCGTCATCACGAGCGTAGCGAAGCGATCCATAGGGCGTTTGGCAAAACTTCGACGTCGGGGCACTCCAAACTCTGCATGGATTGCCTCGTCACTCTGCTCTTCTCAATGGCGACCAGCGTCCACGCAGTCCCACAAAACAGGCGCAACTTGCATCCCGCTGGCTTGGACAGGATCATGATCGAAGCCGCAAACAAAACAAAAAGCCCCACCGCCATGGGAGGCCCCGATGAGCTACGAATATTTCTCGGTTGACGCCTTTACCGACACTCCGTATCAGGGCGCCCAGATTCTGATCTTTCCTCGAGCGGACAAGCTACCAGCAGACCAAATGCAGCAGATCGCTGCGGAGTTCGGATTCCCGGAAACAGT
>JAXHTV010000064.1 GCA_034189865.1 Pseudomonadota bacterium
ACTGATCAATCCCGCTGCGTTTACCCATACCAGCGTCGCCATCCGGGACGCCTTGCTCGCGGTGGCTGCGCCGTTCATCGAGATTCATCTCTCCAATATTTACGCCCGCGAACCCTTTCGCCGACAATCCTATTTTTCGGATATCGCCGCCGGCGTTATATCCGGACTGGGCGCCCACGGCTACGATCTCGCCTTGGACGCCGCTTTGCACTATCTAGCCAAACCAACGGAACCACCCGCGCGGTCCTAAAAACGTCACTTTGAACACCGAACAGGAAGACAACAGCGAATGGATATCCGCAAAGTCAAAAAATTGATCGAGCTACTGGAGGAATCCGGCCTCGATGAACTGGAAATCAAAGAAGGCGAGGAAAGCATCCGCTTGAGCAGGCACAGCAATCGGCCCGTCCAGCTACCCCCAGCTGCTCCAGCATTACCGCATGCGGCGGCGTCCGCTGCACCGAGCGCGGTCGATGCTCCGGCCACGGGCGCACAACAAACGGAGCCACCGCCAGGCGAACCTGGCGTACCGGAAGGCACTGCAGTCGCCTCGCCGATGGTCGGCACGTTTTATCGGGCATCTTCGCCCAATGCCAAGCCCTTTGTCGAGGTGGGACAACAAGTCAAAGCGGGCGAGGTACTGTGCATCATCGAAGCGATGAAAATGATGAACCCAATCGAGAGCGATGTCAGCGGCACCGTTGCCGCCATTTTGGCTAACAACGGCGAACCGGTAGAATTCGGCCAATCGCTGTTCATCATCCAATAACGCCAGCCAACCGATTGGGCAAACAGACTTATGTTCGACAAGATCGTCATCGCCAATCGCGGCGAGATCGCCCTCCGCATCCTGCGGGCCTGCCGAGAACTCGGCATCAAAACAGTGGCCGCACACTCCACCGCGGACCGTAACCTTCAACACGTCCTGATGGCTGACGAAGCGGTATGTATCGGCCCACCGGCCTCCGCCGAGAGCTATCTCAACATGCCCGCGCTAATCAGCGCCGCCGAAGTCACCGACGCCGAGGCCATTCACCCCGGTTATGGCTTCTTGTCTGAGAACGCCGATTTCGCCGAACGGGTGGAGCAGAGCGGATTTGTGTTCATCGGCCCTCGCCCCGAGACCATCCGCCTGATGGGCGATAAGGTCTCGGCCATTCGGGCCATGCGAGATGCCGGCGTCCCCTGCGTACCCGGTTCCGGCGGACCGCTGGGCGACGACACCAAGAAAAATGCGGAAACCGCTCGGAAAATTGGCTATCCGGTACTGATCAAAGCCGCTGCCGGCGGCGGCGGACGGGGTATGCGGGTGGTCCACTCCGAACCCCACTTGGCGAATGCGATTGCGCTCACGCAAAGCGAAGCGCAAGCCGCCTTTGGTGACAGCACGGTCTACATGGAGAAGTATCTGGAACGTCCCCGGCACATCGAGATTCAAGTGCTGGCCGATCAACACGGCAACGCGATCCATCTCGGTGAGCGAGACTGCTCGCTCCAACGCCGACATCAAAAAGTGATCGAGGAAGCGCCCGCGCCCGGCATTACCCCGGAAGAACGTGCCCGCATCGGAAAAACCTGCGTCGAAGCCTGTCAGCGCATCGGCTATCGTGGCGCCGGAACATTCGAGTTTCTCTATGAGAACGGTGAATTCTATTTCATTGAGATGAACACCCGTGTCCAGGTCGAACACCCGGTCACGGAAATGATCACCGGCGTGGATATTGTGGTGCAGCAGATACTGATCGCCGCAGGCGAACCGTTGGCCTTCACGCAGGCCGACATCGTACCGGAGGGCCACGCCATCGAATGCCGCATCAATGCGGAACATGCCCGCACGTTCGTGCCGTCACCCGGCCCGATCAAGCACTATCACGCGCCTGGGGGACCGGGCATCCGAATGGACTCTCACCTGTATAGCGGTTACGACGTACCGCCTTACTACGATTCGCTGATTGGCAAGTTAATCGCGCACGGGCGTACCCGTGACCGGGCGCTGGCGAGAATGGCCACGGCCCTCGACGAACTCGTGGTCGATGGCATCCAGACGAACGTGGACCTCCACCGGAACTTATTGCGTGATTCCGCCTTTCAGTCGGGCGGCGTCAATATTCACTATCTCGAAAAGAAGCTGGAACTCTGAGAGTCTTCCCGGATGTCGGAGCCCTGGGCAATGAAAGCGCTCGGGGCTCCGCCCAAAACCATAGCGGTACCGAGCGGATATGCCTTGGCGGCAGTTAACCATCGAAACTGAGGCTTTGCCTCCAGAAGAGCTTGAGGCCGCGCTGGAGGTGATCGGTGCCTTGTCGGTGACTGCCATCGATGCCGGCGACGAGCCCATCTACGAACCCGACCTGGGCACGACTCCGTTTTGGTCACAAGTCCGTCTGACGGCCTTGTTTCCCTACGAGGCAGACGAAATCGAAACCCTCTTGCGCCTGTGCGCGCAACTGGGCGTGGCGAAACTCCCCAGCCATCGATTCGAGACGCTGGACGACCAGGTTTGGGAACGGGCCTGGATGGATGCCTACCAACC
>JAXHTV010000065.1 GCA_034189865.1 Pseudomonadota bacterium
GTTTGGAGCGGGATGGCCAGCGCCCAAATCACCGTTCGGGATGACTTGGGTTTTGCCGTGGAGTTGGATCGGCCGGCTCAGCGGATTGTGAGTCTGGCACCGCATGTGACCGAGCTGTTGTTCGCAGCCGGTGCGGGTGAGCGCATCGTGGGGACTGTCGATTACAGCGATTTCCCGCCCGAAGCGCAGCGTGTTCCATCCGTCGGCTCATACACGGGTGTCGATATGGAGGCCCTGCTTGGACTCCGGCCCGATTTGGTCATCGCCTGGCAAAGTGGCAATATCCCGCGACAGCTGGAGCAGATTGTTGCGCTCGGCGTTCCGGTCTATCGCAGCGAACCGAGACATCTGGCGGATGTGGCGGCCGCACTGCGGCACTTTGGGCTATTGGCAGGCACCGAGACGGTCGCGAACCAAGCGGCGGCATCCTTTGAGTTCCGCTGGCGGGCATTGCAATCGCGGTACGCCACTCGACCGAGCGTCCGTGTGTTCTATCAGATATGGCATCGACCATTAATGACGATCAATGGCGAACATTTGATTTCCGAGGTGATGAGCCTTTGCGGAGGACAGAATGTCTTTGTCGACGTGTCGGGCCTGGCGCCGGCGGTGTCATTGGAGGCGGTTGTGCTGGCCGATCCCGAGGTTATCGTGGCCAGCGGTATGGGAGAGAGTCGACCGCAATGGCTTGATCAATGGGCTCGTTGGCCTGATCTGACGGCGGTGGCCAGGGGCAACCTCTTTTTTATTCCACCTGCGCTGTTGCAGCGTCATACGCCGCGCATTCTCGATGGGGCGGAACGGCTTTGCGAAGCCTTGGAGAAGGCCCGGTCGCGCCGGATTGTCCTTTGAAACCGGATTTTTCGGCTCCCTGATGGTGGGGGCGAGGTCGAAGTTGCAGGATGTGGGCGTTCAGAAGCATTGGAAATACGGGTTCGCGAGGCTAGAGTGAGCTGAAGAGTCCAGATCGGATGCTCATCCGGTCCACCGGCGATTTCGCGGGCCACGCGCGACCAGGGAGGGTGACATGGCTGAGGAAATTCCGTTCCGCCGTCGATTGGTGGTGAGTTTTGCCTTGTTGATTTTCGCTGCTCCGGCTGCGGCAGAGGTCTTGTGTGAGCATTTCGATAGCGACGCCGGTGCTCTGATCAACACGTTCTATGACGGCTTTTTGGTGGGGGACGACTATTGCTTGTTCGATGCCGACCGGGTGAATCCCAATGAGGTGCCCGCGCTCATCGAAGGCCCTCCGTCGGCCGCCAAACTGCGCATGTACTACGTGAATGGCGCCAACGCGCGTTCGGATACCTTTCTGACCCAACTGAGCGAAATTCGGGCGCTTCACGATGTTGCCTTAGTTGGCGTCTACAACGCGGCCGGCCTTAACCTGACGGAACGAATTTCTCCGCGGCGCGAGACGCTGGGGGACCCGGCGGCCGATACGGTCGTGACCGTAATCCTGGATCACTTGGAGCGGGACGAGCCAGTCCACTTGCACGGGTTCAGCGAAGGTGCGTCGCTGATTGCGGACGCCATTGCGGAAGTGCAACGCCGGCTAGAAAGGCGCCTGCGTTGGCCGGGCGCGGTTGGGCGCAAATTGTCCCTCATCCGGGTTGAAACGTCCGGTGGCGTGGCTGTGCGATATCCGGATGGTCCCGAGTACGTGCATTACGTCAATATGATGGACCCCATGGTGCACTTGATGGGCGTGCTGCGCCCGGGTGCGGAGCCCGGTGCGAATGCGGTCATTGTTCGTTTCAACGACGCCGTCTATCCCATCGAGACCCGTTTTCGCAAGCTTCCGGGGCCGGCTTTGGCGCTTTTGCATTTTCACGGCTTTTGGGCCTATCAGAAGAATCGGCAAGATTTCGAGTCAATGCGCGAGCATGCCCGGAAGATCGGTTCACGTTCGGTTGTGGTCAGGGTGGCTGGTTGTTGTGGTGTGATCAAAGGCGGTGCGCGCGAGGCGGTGCTCGCTTCCGAATCGTCCCCTGATCCTGAAAGCTCGGACGTCGCCTCGTCGCCGAGCCTGTAGAGGCTTGGGCGCCGGGGCCTGCGAGGCGATCACACGGCTCGAGAAGTCAGTGACACAAGTCAAATCGCCTGACGGTTGGTCTGTTATGTTGCCACCATGCGATGTCGGTCGCGAAGAAGAGCCCATACAGATGAGGGTCCAGTTTATGAATGACACATTGAGCGCATCGGAAATCGCGGGATTGCGGGAACAATTAGAGCACCGGTATCGTTCCTTGCTCGCTCTCGTCCGTGAAGAACTGAATAAATCCGATCAGGAACGTTATGCCGATTTGGTTGGCCGGGTGCACGATACGGGTGACGAATCAGTCGCCGATTTGCTTTCGGATATCAATTTGGCCGATATCGACCGCCATATCCATGAAATCAGAGATGTGGAAGCCGCGCTTCAAAGAATCAAGGTGGGCGGTTTCGGTGAGTGTAGTGACTGCGGAGAACCGATCGGATGGAGGAGAATGCAAGCCCAGCCGGAAGCGCAGCGGTGTCTGAGTTGCC
>JAXHTV010000066.1 GCA_034189865.1 Pseudomonadota bacterium
GAGAGCTTGATGTAAACGTTCATCAACACGTCCCGATAAATCTTATCGAAGAGTTCCTGACTGGGTATTTTCATATCCGAATGGGCTTCCAGGATGCCAGTTTGCGGAACAACGAAAAACTTCGTGCCCCGATTGTTGCCGACAAACGGATCGTTTGGATCTGGTCCCTCATAACCCATGGCCGGTCGGGGGTTGGCATCCAGTATTCTGCCCGCCACCGCCAAGGCGTTGCCTCGAAGCCTTTCAATCAACTCGTCGACCATCCACTCGGTGGGGCGAGTCACATAACCCAAAATCGCCGCCTTATCATACTGGGGCAGCGGCTCGTTTTGCTTGGCCCGGATTTCCCTCAGCATATCCCGCCGAAGCCGTGGCCAGGTCATGTCGATTTTTTTTCCGTCGTGGAACCCCATGTGCTGCGGCTCCCCAGCATAGGCTTCCACCAGCTTATCCCTCAAGGCTTCGATGCTGATCAAGCGCCGCTTGTACACGCTGCCGATGGGCCAGGCGCCCAACAGGGCCTCGCCGACCTCGCCTCGCCGGACATCCCCCGCCATCGACCCCAATCCGGTTTGCGGACCCAGGATATTGTCGTCCTCAGAGTGCAACACGATCACGCGGCGGGCGGCCTGATGGGCGTGGGGCAGATGCCAGTTGCCCAAAAAGCTGGTGTCCAAGGCGGGATCGGTGGACAGGGCCGTGTTCGGTATCGCCGCCTGCCATAAGAAGGCGTTCTCGATGATATCCGTATGGCCCTGCTCGCCCAAGAGGTTCAGGGCGGTCATCGCCACGCGGTTGCCCAGGCTGTGGGCGATGAGGTTGATCTTGATGCCCTCGGCATGCAGCTGTTTGATCGCCGGCACCAACTGCCGGCCGGCGGCGGTGCCCCACAGTTCTGCCTGCATATACGCCAAGGGATTCACGTCGCCCTGCCAGGTGACACCGATGATGCGGCTGTACTGGTCCCACTCGCTGCCGGTAAACCCGGCCGCCCGGTTGAGGTTGTATTCCATATTGAGGAACCACCCCAGCGCGCCGGTGCCGTTCAAGCCTTTATCGGGATCCAGGTTGTCAGACAGTCGCACGTTCGTTTTTCTGAAGGCATCGGGAAAACGCGCTTTGATGAGGTCCAGCTCGCGATAGACCGTAGCGGGCTGGTCGCTCGTGCGAGCGGTGGCGAGAGAGTAACGGCGTCCACCCGACTTGTGTCCGCCAGGCATTTTGTGGCGAGAGACGTCCACACCGACAATTCGATGATTGTACTCGCCAAGGGGGACGTTAAATCCGTGAATAAACAAAGTGGCGTTGTTGCCGTTTTCCTTGAAGTAGGCAATCTGCGCCGGCGACAGGACCGGCGGCTCACCCCGGCCGGCCTGCGGACGGAGGTTCAGCACCACCGGCGGGAACAGGGCCTTGGCTTTGAGCCGTAACCGATCCGGCGTTCGCGGTGTGGCAGTGTACACCACCGGTGAATCCAGCCCCGGCGTGAGCTGGATGTCATTGATTTGGTACACCTCGCCCCACGTGGCGGAGCCCAGCGTTTGCCAGGACAAAACGCCATTCTCCGACGTTGTCAGGGTCGTTGCGTTCTCGGTCAGCGCAGTTTGAAAGCTGCGTTGGCCGTTTTGGCCATCGATCACCCAATGGATGGGGGTATCGGGCACCGGCAAGCTGTTGGAATCGAAATCGTGGTACTGCAAATCCAGCTCGAGCGCGCGCAGCCGCGTCAGGCGCGGCGAGTAGCGGGCGATGTGATCGCCCACCTGCACTTCAAACACATATTCCGCCAGACCAGCGATGCGGGGCTCCTCGCCCGGCCGAAGCAGCCGGATACTCTCATCGCCCGCCTGCGGCGGCAATTGCCAGGTGAAGCCGTTCTTTCCGTCCCCGGCTTGCAGGGACCCGGTTAAGCGATCGACGATTTCCTCGCCATCGGCATGGCGGGCGAAGAGGGTCAGCGTGACCGCCTGACCCGGCGTCAAACCGCTGGCTGTAAAACCCAATTCCACCGTGTCACCCCCGTGGGCCCGGGGCACGCTCCAGTTCAAGGCCGAAAGATGGGCGCTGTGCAGGGTTGAACGGGGCTTGGCCACCAATTGTCGGGCGACCGGCGCGGTAATGGCCGGTGCCGCGGCGGCCGCCTGGATGGGCACATGGCGGATGGTTTTGTAGACCGTCGGGGCGGATAAGGTCACCCCGCTTTGACCGTTGAACAATACGTTGTTGCCGTGGATCTCGATCCGCCCGTTGGCGTTGAGTACGATCCGGCCCCGGCCGTTGCTGACGGTGAGCCGCTCCCGGGCCTGGATGGTAACGGGCCCGTCGA
>JAXHTV010000067.1 GCA_034189865.1 Pseudomonadota bacterium
TGATGACGGTCTCGGTTCCATCCACGTCGATCTGGTCGTTTTCATAGAGCCATTGGGCCAGGTCATCCAGGCAATAGCCGGTGCTGACGCCCGCATTGGCCTGACAGGAGGCACCCATCAGGGTCTCAATTTCGCTGTTGGCCCCGGTGTCATTGGTGGGTTCGCCGTCAGTCAAGTAGACGATGTTGTTTTTCTGGCAGACGTCCAGAATGGGTGAGATGTACTTCCCGCCCGACATCGAGTTTGCAACGCTTTGATCAGGGTCAGACGATAAGCCGTATTCGGGCGTTTCCCCACGCCAATACAAGGCGGCCTCGTAGAGTGTTTCGGACAACGGGGTGTTGCCATCGTCTTCAAAGCCGTCGATGGTGGTGTTGAAAGCGCTGCGGTTGGTTGCGATGTCGTCCACATGCAGGGCCACATAGCCACCGCTTCCGTCCTCGTCAAAGCGCATCAGGCCGATGTTGACGCCGTTGAGACTGGCCACCAGTTTTTTGGAAATATCCTGGACAATCCAAAGGCGGCTGCGATCAATCGAAGCGACGCCGCTGTGGTAATAGTTCATGTAGTTGGCATCGTAGAAGGTGACCTGGTTCCAGCCGTAGTATTTGTCTCCCGAATCGCTGGTCCACCGGTCGTCGCTATTCCTGGCGCGGCGGTCGGCATACACGTCCGACGAACTACTGTCGGGTCCATGTACGCCTTCGTCGGCCTTACATTCCACCACCTCGTCCGTCCCGTGGTAGGAGGAGCTCAGATCGCGCCATTTGCGGGTGGAGAATATGCCGCGACGCCACTGGGCAACCTCGGCGATGTAGAAGCCGGTTGTCGCCAGCGGCGTGACTGCGGCATCACAGCGGTTGGCGGCGAGCGGAAAATAGCGGGAGGTACTGCACGATGGCGGTGATCCACTGGTGCTCCAATAGATTCGAGAGGGGTCGCAGCTGCCCGTATAGGTTGTCGCCGTATCGTAGGGCGTGGTGATGGTTTCCATCGTGCCCATGCTGCCGGAGGTATCGACGATAAAAAGCACGTTGGGTTGCGCCGATGCCGGTAGAGGCGTGACATAAATTTCGGTGTCGTCGGCGTGGGCCGGTAGGCCGCAAAGTAGCGTGACGCCTATGGCAGCCAAGCCGGTGATGATTTTTTTTGTTTGCGTTTTCATCGAATTCCCCTCGCCCGATTGTGCTCTTCTCGTTTTCAAGCCGCGGACTGATTACCAGTTCACCTGGGTTGCTTCGTCGTTCTTCAACAGATAAATCACCGTGCCCGCTTCGCCGTTGTGGAGCGCGGTATCGGCGGGTGCGATTTGTTGGCCGTCTTTTCGGAAGATGGTCGTTGGCGTGATTTTGAATACCTGCTTCGGGCAGCGTTGACATTCACGCGCAGTGACGCGGCCTGTGCCGTCTTCGCGGATGCTTACCGACATCGTTTCAGCCTCCACGGCATCTTGGAAGTGGGTGATCTCGGCACCGACCGGGGTGGCTGCCACCAATAAAGCCGGGACGGCGATTGCGCATGCGCTGCGACGAACGATTCGATTAACGTTAAACATGAGCTTGACCTCCTGCGCCTCTAGCTGTTCTCAGGTGATGCCATGGCGCGGTTAATGCTTTGAACATTCGTTGTTTCGGCTGCCTCGCTGCCGGCGGTGCCCACCTTGCCTTCGCCTTCGATGCGAAAGTGAAGGCCGACGAATTTCTCCAGGTCGTAACCCAGCGGTGGGGTGCCCTGGACGACGTATTCGATGGTCGCCGTGCTGGATACGTCACTATCCCCAGTCAGGGTGTCTGCAATCGAGGTCACACCGCTTGCCAGGGCGGCCGATAGATCGGCCGGATTGGTTGCGGAGTTGATGAATACCACATCGATCGCACTCTCGGCCGCTTGGAAGGCCTTGTTGGTCAGCCAGTGGTTGGATGCCATACGCTCTTCCAAAGTGGATGAGCTCATCGCCATCACGCCCACCAGGGTCATGACCAGCAAAATGACCAGGGAGAACATCAGCACAGCACCGCGTTGGTGTTCGGGGTGGCTGAATTTTGGATGTCGACTGGACCGCTGCATGTCAACTTCTCCGATTTCGCAAGGTGATCGTCGTGGTAAAAACGCGGCGCAGGCGGCGGTCGTCGGGGTACGCGTAGGTACCGCCGTCGGCAGCTGGTTGCACGGTGATATCGAGCATCTGGTAATCGTTATCATCGCTTTGATCGAGTGTGCGTTCTGTCGAGCTAACTAAAAGCGCAATCTGGACTCGCG
>JAXHTV010000068.1 GCA_034189865.1 Pseudomonadota bacterium
CGAGAAAATCGGCGTGGAGTTTCGCGGGATTTTCTACCACGTGTTCGACTTTTTCGCCTGTTTGGGCGACCTCAACATCGTATTCAACACGCGTGAGTATCAACCCTTCGTCAATCAATTGGTGGGGGACTTTCGCTTCGTGGGCGCCTCCATTCCGGACGGGCGCGACGCCGGATCGATGAAGTTCGACTTTTTCAACAAAAAAAAGCTGGTGTACGTATCACTCGGCACCCTGCACAACCAGGATTTGGGTTTTTACCGCGCGGTCATGGACGCGTTGGCGGATGAAGATCTGAACGTGATGATGTCCATCGGCCGCAACAACTCAGTGGCCGATCTCGGACCCATTCCCGACAACTTCACGGTCGAGAACTTTGTCCCGCAGCTGGAAGTCCTGAAACGGGCCGATGCGTTTATCACCCATGGCGGCATGAACAGCCTGAATGAAGCGCTTTACTTCGGCGTGCCCGTTATCGTTGTGCCTCAGCAGGTCGAACAAGCATTCAATACCCGTCGACTCGGGCGTTTTGGCGTATCACAAAGTCTCGGACGCAAAGCCTTAACGCCGGAGGGTATCCGGCGGCAAGTGATGCAAGTGCTGAATGATGCCGCCTTTAAGAACAGCGCTATCGCCTACGGGCGAAGCCTCCGCCAGGCTGGTGGCTACAAAGCGGCGGCAAGCGCGATTATAGATTTCGCCCGGCAACGTCAGCCCCAACAGGCGTCTGCCGCCCAAGCGCGGCGACGCGCCTGATTCCATCCGCGCATCTGTTCTCTACTCTACCGCCGTGAGACTGACTATCATTGGATTTGTCCGTCATCGCGCAGTGGGTCAGTGAGGTTTGTTAAACGAACCGTCTTTACACTTGTTTCCAAGAAATTCCTGGCAGACCGGAGAAAACCCAATCGACATCTATAAAAAGTCCAATTTCAACCCGGTACGTGTGCCTTTAGGAAAAAGCTTTACAGCGCCGACTAAATCCAGTAAACCCAGCTAATCACGTCGTCGTTTCGCTGGAATACATGGGGTCGTTTGTTTAGTCATCGCCCTCGACTCGGTGCAGTTTGGAAAAATCGACATGGATAAGTTCGACCGGGTGCACGCTTTACACAAACGTTTAGCTGGCGCCCGGCAACCCGTCTCCGCCGAAAGCCTCATGCGCGAACTGGAGTGCACGCGTGCCACGCTAACCCGCCTCATTTCTTACATGCGGGACTTTCTCAACGCCCCCATCGTGACCAACCACACCACCGGCGGTTACCGTTACCAGGAAAGTGCGGAATCGAAATACCAACTGCCCGGCCTGTGGTTCAACCCCTCCGAACTGTACGCGCTCATCGCCAGCCTGGAACTGCTCCGGGCCGTGCAGCCCGGGTTGCTGCAAGAGGAAATCGCCCCACTGCGGCAACGCATCGAAATCCTGCTGGCACGCGAACAGCTCGGCGCGGGCGAAGCGCAACGGCGCCTGCGCATTCTGCCCATGGCCGCCAGGCAAACGCCCATAGACACCTTTCGTGTTCTCGCCGATGCGCTGCTGCAACGCCGCCAATGCATTTTCCAATACCACGCGCGCGGCAGCGACGCCCAGGCCCAACGCACCGTCTCCCCCCAGCGAATGACACGCTACCGTGACAATTGGTATCTCGATGCCTGGTGTCACCAGGCCGAAGCAGTGCGCACCTACGCAATGGATCGCATCCAGGCGCCACGAGCCACGGCACAAGCGGCCATCGACTGCCCGGAGGAGCAACTCGATACCCAGTTGGCGGGCGCATACGGAATATTCTCCGGCACCCCGGACAAACAAGCCGTGCTGCGCTTTAACGCCTATCGGGCCCGCTGGGTGGCGGGGGAAATATGGCACCCGCAGCAACAAGGGCGCCTGCTTGCCGACGGGTCCTACGAGCTCACCATTCCTTATCGTCACCCGCAGGAACTGGTGTTGGACATCCTACGCTACGGGCCGGAAGTCGAAGTGATCGAACCCGCGTCCCTCCGAGAGGAAGTGGCCGCCCGCCTCCGGCAAGCAGCCGCCATTTATTCCAATCGATAATCAAGGGGTCGAGCGCTAATAAAAAATTGAACTAAAGCTTTGCTCGAGGGATGAGCAAACCGGCCAGGTATAAAT
>JAXHTV010000069.1 GCA_034189865.1 Pseudomonadota bacterium
CTTAGGAACCTCACCTCACCCCCTTGCTTTAATCTTATCCTCTCTCTTGAGAGCCTAAACCCGGCTTCTATTCTTCCAGTGTCGATGCTTGATACTAACTCAGCCATCTACATCTGTCTCGGCGACAACCTTTTTATGCCAAGCGATAATTATATTGCGCCATGCAGCATCACAACCTTAATAAATTATATACACACTACTTCATATTTTACCAAGTTATACACATGTTTTTTATAGGTATCTGAAAAACAACATAAAATTTCGTTTTTTTCTTGACAAAACACCATCATTTGTCATATAAAACAATCATTCAGCAAATAATGTTTATCTTTCTTAATATGTGTGGGGTTATTATGAAAGAAGTCTACTATGTCTATATATCACGACAAACGCAGGAGTATAAATCCATTGCGGATCGTGGTCGCCGCTTGAGCGATGTCGAGGTCGATGTACTGATCGCGCATCAGGAACGAGCTATGCTCGGCACGACAAAGTGGCATAAAGTTACTATTGATCCGGCGCCTGCTGCACAATGTGTTAAGTGGCCGAAGGTGGCCTGTGAGAACATGGCTGCCGTTCAGGATAAGCTCGCCTGCAAAAAACGACAAGGTCTGCTGAACTGGCAAAGCCTGCTGACCTTAAATTCGGTCAGCGCTGCCTAAAAACAACAGGCATCAACAATAAAGCCTCTGTCCGCACAATGAATTTGGCCGATCTGCATATCGCGATGAGCAATGATGAAACGCTGCTTGATATGGTGGCTGATGTGTCATTTGCTTCGCTTGAGGATATGTTTGCCGATTCAGACCCGGGGCAAAGGTAATCCCCCTATCCGGATCGGGGATTTGATGAAACCTCGCCGGATAATGACGGCAACGGCATCCCGGACTGGATGGACGAAGTGATGGACCGGGCCACCGGCGCGCGGACGGAAGTATCGCCGCAATTAGCTTATGAAGCAGATAAGCCCGGCCAAGCAAGCTGGGCTTATATGCTTTACTTTTCTGCTTACGCCCCCCTTCTCCGCTGCCTCCCTGAAACTTCGCACTCTCTTTTCATTTATTTTTTATGTCGAGCCAATACGATGTACTGCTAACTGCCTCCTTTCCTCCCTGCTTTTTTTTTCGTATATTGAAATTTAATTTTAAATAGACATGCCCTTCCCATAGTGCATATCACTTCGTACACATAGCTCTTTGATAGAATAGAGAGGAAAATTCCCGCATGCACCGTCCCGATCACAATGATCATAAACATCTACATTCACACCATCATTTTGATCCTGCACATACTAGTGAGAAAGCTCTTGTTTATGCTGTAACCGCCAATATGTCCTTAACTGGCGTCCAGGTGATTGGCGGTCTGTTTGCCGGGTCGCTTGCGGTCATAGCTGACGCCATGCATAACTTCGGTGATGCCTGTATTCTTATCCTCGCTCTATTTGCATTGAAAATCGGCCAGCGCCCCGCCGACTCTACTAGAACCTTCGGTTATAAGAGGGCTGAGAATGTGGCCGCGCTGGTCTCGCTCACCGCTTTGTGCATGATTAGCCTCTTTCTTATTGTAGAGGCTTTGGGGCGCTTTTTTTATCCAAGAGAGGTAGAAGGGTGGATTATGGTTGCCGTCACTGTTTTTGCGTTGGCGGTCGATTTATGGACTGTGTGGCTTACGCACAAAGGTGCCGCTTTCTCAAGCAATATACATGCGGCTTTTCTGCACAACCTGTTTGATGCGCTGGCTTCTATCGGCGTATTGTGTGGCGGTATCCTCATCATACTTTTTCAGTGGTACTGGATAGACACGCTTATCACAATACTTGTTGCCAGCTATGCTATATATTTGCCCTCAAGTCAATGAGCGGAGCAGCCAATCTTTTAATGGACGCCGTACCAGCCGGTATCGACATAGCCAATGTTATGGCAACAATGGGAGATATTACCGGTGTCGATGATGTTCAC
>JAXHTV010000070.1 GCA_034189865.1 Pseudomonadota bacterium
TGAACCCGGAACCCAAATACTGCTCAACTGGACACCTGATGAGGACATCAAGCGTGAGTATCTAAAGAGAACGCTTGATGGCGGGTTCTGCACTTCAATGGCTACTGATCCTGAATCAGGCGTCGACATGGGTGGAATGCGTGGTACTGCAGTTCTTGACGGAGATGATTATGTACTGAACGGGCCCAAATGGTTTATGACAATGACCACTCCCGGACCCGTAGGACTTCAGTGGCATATGACATTGATGAAAACAGATCCTACCAAGCGAACCAGTGGTCTGTCACTGTTCATTATGAACGATGATATTCCAGGTATAATCCGTGGTCGTGAGGGAGACCTTTGGGGAGCCAGATGGGGTTGTGCCCGTTACGAAGTAATGTTCAAGGATTGTCGGGTTAATAAAAGGTATATAGCAGCTCCAATAGGTAAGGGAATACATGCTCTCGTCGATGGTATGAACAAGCATATGGCTAATCAGGCCTTTCAGGCTGTAGGTGTTACAGAAGCTGCAATACAACTTGCTGTTGACTATACTAAGAGCAATATTCGCTGGGATCATCCGTTAATCGAATATCAAGGAGTTCATTTCCCCATAGCGGATATGTGGGTAGCTGCGGAAGCTGGCCGTGCATTATGTACCAAAGCCTGCAAGCTCTGGGACGAAGGCGATGAGGAAGCCAAGCATGGTAAGTGGGGCGTTATGGCTGCTCGTCACTGTTTCCCCACAGCGATTGATGCTTGTGCTAAAACAATCGAACTCATGGGTGCGCGTGGTATCGAGCGAGAGGAAGGTTGGCCCATTGAGCTAATGTACCGTGATGCAATGATATTCCAGTTGTATCGAACACCCAATGTAGACAGAAAATTCCTTGCTTCATACCTGGTGCGCAGAAGATTATAGTTCAGGATGCCGATAAAAGGAGGCTCTTATGTTAGCATATTGGCTCTACATTATTGGTGGAATAGTCTTCACTTATTGGGGTTATATTTGGTGGATCAACCATGATAATTTAAAGGAAGTCACCTGGTTAAAGGCCGTAATTGCGGTGATTCTGATAGTACTAGGGATTCTAATGATAGTCCGAAGTGCAGTGACTATCTACATTCAGTCAAGAAAAGTTAAACGTTTTTAATACATTAAACTTAGACATTGAGGATAATTCTAACAAATAGAGTAAAATAGAGGCAGAAGTAATGCCGAAGCTCATTTAAGATGGATATGGGCTTCGGCATTATCATATTTATTCTAACACTTGCTTTTGTGGCCTGTGTTAAATAATGCTACAATTGTGTTCGTAATAGTTATATTTTTTGCAATGGATTGACAAGGAGTTCTAGTACTATGGAGGATACCCCCAGAAAACTAAACATCGAAGTCACAACAAAGTGCAATCTGAATTGCGCTATGTGTGTTAGAACCGTATGGCAGGAAGATACAGGTGATATGAGTCTTGAAACATTTAATGCCCTTTCCTCTGCTTTCCCCAAAATCGAATCTATTAATCTCATCGGGATCGGTGAACCACTAATTCATCCAGATATAATTGAAATGATTAAGATTGGCAAGAATCTACTTCCCCCGGAAGGCAAACTCAGTCTCACCACCAATGCTATGCTTATTGATCAGAATATAGCCCAGAAGTTAGTAGAATTAAAAGTTGATGATATTATAGTATCTATCGACAGTGCAAATC
>JAXHTV010000071.1 GCA_034189865.1 Pseudomonadota bacterium
GTTCAGGCCATAGAGCATCCAGGCCTCGGCGGGCTCGCCGTCGCGTCCCGCGCGGCCGGTTTCCTGATAGTACGCCTCCAGGGTGGCGGGTAAGTCCAGATGGGCCACGAAGCGTACGTCCGGTTTGTCGATACCCATGCCGAAGGCCACGGTGGCCACCATGACCACGCCCTCGCCACGCTGGAAGCGGCGCTGGTTCACCGCGCGGATCTCGCCGTCCAGGCCGGCGTGGTAGGCCATGGCGTCGATGCCTTGTTCCCGCAGCCAGGCGGCGATGTCTTCGGTTTTACGGCGGGACAGACAATAAACAATGCCCGACTCGCCCGGATGGCTCTCGCGCAGCAAGTGCAGGAGCTGGCTTTTGGCGTTGCCGCGCTCGGCCACCCGGTAGTGGATGTTGGGCCGGTCGAAGCTGTGCACGAAGCAGGCGGCATCAGTGAGCGAGAGCCGCTCGAGAATCTCCGCCCGGGTGCGGGGTTCGGCCGTGGCGGTCAGCGCAATGCGCGGCACGGCCGGAAATTCGTTGGCCAGTGCCGCCAGGCGCAGGTATTCCGGGCGAAAGTCATGCCCCCATTGGGAGACGCAATGCGCCTCGTCGATGGCGATCAGCGCCAGCTCGCAGCGCTGCAGCAGTGCCAGGGTGCGCGGCTGCATGAGCCGTTCCGGGGCGATGTAGACCAAACTCAGCTCGCCGTTGAGCACGGCCGTCTCGGTGGCCGCTTGTTCCTCGGGCGAAAGGGTGGAGTTGAGGTAGGCGGCGGCGATGCCGAGCTGACGCAGCGCCGCGACCTGATCGGCCATCAGCGCGATCAGCGGCGAAACCACCACCCCCACGCCCGGCCGCAAGAGGGCGGGGATTTGGTAACACAGGGATTTGCCACCGCCGGTGGGCATGAGCACAAAGGCATCGCGCCCGCTCGTGAGGGTGTCGATAATCGCCTGCTGCTGGCCGCGAAAGGCGGCGTAGCCGTAGACATCCTGCAGCAGTGTTTCAGCGGTGGCCGGCATGGCGGGCGGATCTCGATTAATCGTGGCGATGGGCGGTGCCCGTTGGAAAATTCCGGGGGCATGGTTTATTTCGCTCAACTAAGTAACACAACGGCGGACGCACACGCCACCGGCGGGTGAGGGCTTTTGATGCTTGTGTTTGTCACGCATGGGGTGAATGGTGTTGGACGGGCGCCGGTTAACCCGGAATCGATGCGGTGGGCCTTGGCGGGCGGGAAGGGGGCGATGATGGATCGATCAGAAAAGTTTTGGGACAAAATCGCGGAGCGTTACGCCGAAAGGCCGATAACGGATGAGGCTTCGTACCAACGGAAGCTCGAGATGACGCGCGCGTTCCTGCGCCCGGATATGGCGGTGCTGGAGTTCGGTTGCGGTACGGGCTCGACAGCGATTGCTCATGCGCCGTTTGTAAAGCACATACAGGCAATTGATGTCTCATCGAAAATGATTGAAATCGCACAACGAAAGGCGGCCGAGAACGCCATTGAAAATGTCACCTTCCGCCATGCCGCCATTGATCAGGTCGACATCCCCGACAGTTCCCTGGACGCGGTTTTGGGGCTTAACGTTTTGCACGTGCTGACCAACTGGCAGGAGATTCCGGCACACGTTCATCGGATGCTCAAGCCGGGGGGCGTGTTTGTCAGCAGCACCATGTGTCTTGGCGATTC
>JAXHTV010000072.1 GCA_034189865.1 Pseudomonadota bacterium
CGCGCGTGGTCTTTTCGAACGAAAGATAGTGATACAAACGAATAAACGCTTCGTCCAGACGGCCCGATTCCTCGCCGACGCGAATGATGCTGATAAAGATCGGTGAAAATACGGCGGGATGGCGGGCCAGAGAACCTGCCAAGTCCCGCCCGGATTCCAGACTGTCGCTGACTTCCTGCAGGGTGTTGAGCATCACCGGGTTACGGACGGACTCCGCCAGCGCGCTCAATGCGCGAATTATGGGAATACCGGCGCGCATCAAAGTGTGCATCTGGCGGCAAAACAGCATCAGATCGACCAAATCCGGGGGCTGAGCCGCCAGTGAGCCGCGAAGCGTCTGTAGCCATTCGGAACCACCCTGGGCCGGTACAATCTCCACCGGCGTGATACCACTGTTGATGAGTTGTCCGGCCAAGGCATCGGCACTCTCGGCCTCGACCTCGCCGCTGAGGGCTTGCCCCCGGCGGTCACGACCTTTGTACTTAAAACGCACCACGCGCGCCCCCTGCCTTAGCCTTGCGTGACAACGGAGGCCGGCGCCGCGATATCAAAGGATTCGTCCACGCCACCGGTCGCCCGGATCACTTCCGCCAACGAAGTCACGCCACGCGCCGCGTATTGCAAGCCCACCTGCGCGAGGGACACGAAATCGGGGCTGGCCAGCGCCGCTTGCTCAAAGGCCGCACCGTCGTCGCGCCGCAAGGCATCGGTCATGGCGCGATCCATTTCCAACAACTCGTAAACGCCCACCCGCCCCCGGTACCCGGTGTTATTGCAGTAGGCACACCCCACTCCGGTCATGAGTGCCAGGCGGTCGGCGTCCGCCTTCAACAAATCCCGCAGCCACGCGCGCTCGCCGGGCGTGGGCTCATAGGGCCGTTGGCAACTGTCGCAGACCCGTCGCAACAGGCGCTGGGCGATGACCCCCTCCAGCGCGGTGGCCACCATATACCCCGGTACGCCCATGTCGATCAGGCGATTGACCGTGGAAACGGCGTCATTGGTGTGCAGGGTCGAGAACACCAAGTGTCCCGTCATGGCGGCCCGCAAGGCGATCTCGGCCGTCTCTTGATCACGCATCTCGCCAATCATGACCACGTCGGGGTCTTGACGCAGAACCGCTCTCAGAACCCGAGCGAACGTTAAATCGATTTTGGGATTTACCTGAACCTGGTTGATCCGCGTCAGGCGATACTCCACGGGATCTTCCACTGTGATGATTTTCGTCTGCGGGTCGTTGATTTCGTTCAGCGCCGAATACAGGGTGGTGGTCTTACCGCTTCCTGTGGGCCCGGTCACCAGGACCAGGCCATGCGGCCGCTTCATCAGCCGGCGATATCGTTCGCTCACCCCGGGCGGCATACCCAGTTGATCGACCGACAAGATATTCCCCGTCTGGTCCAACAACCGCATGACCACCGACTCACCACCTTGGATCGGCAGCGTGGACAAGCGGACGTCAACATGGTGGTCTTTGACGAGAACCTGGAAGCGTCCGTCTTGGGGAAGCCGCTTTTCGGAAATATCTAAACCCGACATAAGCTTCAAACGCGTGATCAACGCGCTAGCCACACGCTTTTCTT